>CAYJHV010000035.1:0-9351 GCA_964369825.1 uncultured Desulfovibrionaceae bacterium
TGAAAAGAATTTAAAATTT
Organism: uncultured Desulfovibrionaceae bacterium; assembly: GCA_964369825.1. Taxonomy (GTDB): domain Bacteria; phylum Desulfobacterota; class Desulfovibrionia; order Desulfovibrionales; family Desulfovibrionaceae; genus CAYJAD01. Next base: position 20 of record CAYJHV010000035.1, read on the forward strand.
CACAATTTTTAAGGGAAAATTGCCTTGACATTTCTTAATTTTTTATATAAAAGACTCACTCAAGTTAAATAACAATCACAAACCCTTACGAGGATAGTATGCCTACGAACTTCGGCAAAGCCCTTACCTTTGATGACATTTTGTTGCTCCCAGGTTATTCGGAAGTCACCCCAGACCTTGTGGATATCACTTCTTATCTTACTAAATCTATTCCTTTGCGCATTCCTTTGCTTTCGGCGGCCATGGACACAGTAACGGAATCAAGTATGGCCATATCTCTTGCTCGTATGGGCGGTATTGGTATTGTACATAAAAATATGCCCATAGAGCGACAGCGCTTGCAGATTGAAAAGGTGAAAAAATCTGAAAGTGGGATGATTTTAGACCCCATAACGGTTTTTTCTCATGATTCGGTGCAAAAAGCCTTGGATTTAATGGCAGATTATCGTGTTTCCGGCTTACCTGTGGTGGATGATGGGCACTTGGTTGGGATTTTGACCAATCGAGATGTGCGTTTTGTGGAAAATGGTTCCGATACCTTGGTGCGTGAGGTTATGACCTCAGAGAATCTTGTGACTGTCCCCATGGGTACTACATTAAAAGAAGCTCGTGAGCATTTGCATGAGTATAGAATTGAAAAACTCTTGGTGGTAGATGGAGACAATTGTTTACGTGGTCTTATCACTATGAAAGATATTGATAAAGTACAAAAATACCCCACCTCTTGCAAGGACGATAAGGGGCGTTTGCGTGTAGGGGCAGCCATTGGTGTGGGCGGTATTGAGCGTGCCGAAGCTCTTCTTGATGCCGGTGCCGATGTGCTTGTGCTTGACTCAGCGCACGGGCATTCTGCCAATGTCATACAAACAATTCAAGAAATTAAAGCATCTTTTCCGCACTGTCAGTTAGTGGCAGGTAATGTTGGTACGTATGAAGGGGCTAAAGCTATTTTTAAGGCCGGTGCCGACACGGTAAAAGTTGGTATAGGACCGGGGTCCATTTGTACCACTCGCATCGTGGCCGGAGTTGGTGTGCCGCAAGTAACGGCAATTCAAGAAGCTACTCGTGCCGCCAAAGAATTTGATCGTTGTTGCATAGCCGATGGCGGTATTAAATTTTCCGGTGATATAGTGAAAGCCTTGGCCATGGGCGCGCACACGGTGATGATTGGCGGACTTTTTGCCGGTACGGAAGAAAGCCCCGGCGAAACAATTTTGTATCAAGGGCGTACTTATAAAATTTATCGTGGTATGGGTTCCATTGATGCCATGAAAGAAGGTTCTTCCGACAGATATTTCCAAGATAACAGCAAAAAACTTGTGCCCGAAGGTATTGTGGGACGTGTGCCCTATCGTGGCGGCGTTATGGATTCCATTTATCAGCTCATGGGCGGCTTGCGTTCCGGTATGGGCTATGTGGGTGCTAAGAGTCTTGAAGAGTTACGTGAAAATACTCAGTATTGTGAAATATCAGCTTCAGGTTTACGTGAAAGTCATGTGCATGATGTTATTATAACCAAGGAAGCTCCCAATTATCGCATAGATAATTGATTAATTAATAATTAATATTTTATAATTCATGATTTGTAATGAATGATCAGTCGCCACCACTTTTAAGGGTCAAACACAAGGCAATGAAAAAGGAATGATATGCCAAGTAAAGTAATCATCATCGACTATGGTTCGCAAGTAACACAACTTATTGCCCGCAGGGTACGTGAAGCCGGTGTCTATTCGGAAATTCACCCTTGCAATGTGACTGCTGAGGCTGTAAAAGCCATGCAGCCTGACGCCTTGATTTTATCGGGCGGTCCTGCGTCGGTGGGGGAGACAGATGCGCCGCAATTGGAGCTTGGATTTTTAGAGCTTGGCATTCCTGTTTTGGGGATTTGCTATGGAATGCAATTGCTGGCTCACAATTTAGGCGGTGAACTTGCGCAATCGGTTACTCGTGAATACGGACCGGCCGAACTGAGTTTTAGCGATAAAAAATCTTTGCTTTGGCAAGGGCTTGATATCGAAAAAACTTCACGTATTTGGATGAGTCATGGAGATAAAGTTAAAAGTGTACCGTCCGGTTTTAGCATCATAGCAAGTACGCCCACGCTGGAAGTGGCTGCCATGGCGGATGAGGCACGCAAAATTTACGCCGTGCAATTTCACCCCGAAGTGCATCATAGTGTGGACGGTGAAAAAATATTGCACAATTTTCTTTTTAAGATTGCGCACATTACTGCCGATTGGTCCATGTCTTCCTTTTGTGAGCGTTGCGTCCAAGAGTTGGCAGAAAGTGTCGGACCGACCGGGCAGGTGGTATGCGCTCTTTCCGGCGGCATTGATTCTACGGTGGTTGCGGTGCTTTTGCACAAAGCCATTGGGCATCGTTTGCATTGCATCTTTGTGGACAATGGGGTTTTACGTCTGAACGAAGGTGAGGAAGTGGTTTCTTATTTACGGGAAAATTTTGACCTCAACCTTAAATTTGTACAAGCAGAAGAACGCTTTTTGAACAAGCTCAAAGGTGTGGACGATCCTGAACAAAAACGTAAAATCATCGGGCATACCTTCATTGAAGTTTTTGATGAGGAAGCCAAAGCTCTTGGCGAAGTGGACTTTTTGGCTCAAGGGACGCTGTATCCCGATGTCATTGAATCCATTTCACACAAAGGACCAAGTGCTGTGATCAAAAGTCATCACAATGTGGGCGGTTTGCCTGAAAGCATGAAATTGAAGCTTATTGAACCTTTACGTGAACTTTTTAAAGATGAAGTGCGCAAGGTGGCAGCAGAGCTTGGTATGCCTGACTCCATAGTTTGGCGACATCCTTTCCCGGGTCCTGGGCTTGCTATTCGCATTCTTGGAGAAGTGAACGAAGAACGCCTTGAAATATTACGCAAAGCCGATAAAGTTGTTCAAGAAGAATTGAAAGAATCCGGTTGGTATCGTAAGGTATGGCAGGGTTTTGCTGTACTTTTACCCTTAAAGACCGTGGGGGTTATGGGTGATGGACGCACCTACGAGCATGTCATTGCGCTGCGCATTGTGGACAGCGTGGATGCCATGACGGCTGATTGGGCACGTTTACCGGATACATTGCTTGAGCGTATGTCAAGTCGCATCATCAATGAGGTCAAGGGTGTCAATCGAGTGGTCTATGATATTTCTTCAAAACCCCCAAGTACCATTGAGTGGGAGTAGTTTTACCCGGCTATGGAACGCAAACAAGCCATTGCTTATATAAAGGACAGACTTAGTATTGTTGATATTGTACGCCGCTATGTGGATTTAAAGCCCAACGGGCCTCGTTTCTCTGCGCCCTGTCCTTTTCATCAAGAAACAAAGCCTTCTTTTTCCGTTAACGAACAAGAAGGACTTTTTTATTGTTTTGGTTGCCAAGCATCGGGAGATATCTTTGAATTTTTTATGCGCATCAACGGGCTTGACTTTGCTGAGGCTTTGGAGCAATTAGCCCTTGAGGCGGGAATTGAAATTGATCCTTGGAAAGCACAATTTGCCGGCAAGAGTGATTTTTCTGCAAATGCCAAAAGAAAACAATCAACACGTCAAAATATGTTTCGCATGTATAGTTTAGCCGAAACACATTTTATGACCAATCTATCTAAAGAAGAGGGCGCAGACTGCCGAAAATACCTTGAGGCAAGGCAGTTGAGTCCTGAAATTATCCAAAGATTTTCCCTTGGCTTTGCAAAAAATGAATGGCAAAGCCTTGCTAATGCTTTGAATATGGCAGGATTTAAAGAAAAAGATGCCATTGAAGCCGGACTTTTGGGGAAAAGTGAAAAAACCGGGCGTGGCTATGATCGTTTTCGAGCAAGGCTTATTTTTCCCATTCGTTCTTTGTCCAATCAAGTCATTGCTTTTGGCGGAAGAATTATTGGCAATGAAGATGAGGCAAAGTATATAAATAGTTCAGATTCTCTTATTTATAAGAAAGGAGATCAACTTTATGGTCTTGCACAATCCAGAAAAGGGATTAGTTTACGGGGAAACGTACTGTTAACAGAAGGCTACATGGATGTTTTGACTTTACATCAATTTGGCTATGAAAATGCTGTGGGAGTGCTTGGTACAGCTTTGACTCCTGAACAGATTAAACGTTTATCAGGCTTTACTTCACACATTATTTTACTTTTTGATGGTGATAAAGCAGGCAGAAAAGCGGCACTGCGTGCCAGTGAAATGATTCTTGTACGTGGACTTAAATGCAGTGTCATACTTTTACCTGAAGGAGAGGATATCGACAGCTTACTGCATAATGAAGGCAAAGAGGCTTTTGAAAAGTTGCAACAACAAGCAATTGACGCCTTAAGTTTTTGTATCTCGATTTTGCGAAGTATGGCTCCGAAGGAGGCAGTGGATTTTGCCAAATCTTTTTTACAAAAAGTGGAGATACCCGAACTTGTGAGTTCTTTTACCAGTAAGTTGGCAGGGGGCTTACAATTGACAGAAGAAACGTTGCGACAAACTGTTATGAAAAATCGTCAAAATTCGTACAGTTTAGGTTCGCAGCGCACACACGAAGAAATACAAAATAATACAATGCAACAACAATCCGCACACTCTGAAAGTGCGGGGAAGAAAAAATTAACCCCTGTTGCCATGCGTGACAGACAAATTATGATGTATGCCGTGCGTTATCCGCATCGCGTGAAAGATTTGCAAAATCTTGGTGCAGATCTTGCGCTAAGTAGTGATGTGGCACGAAAATTATGGGAAAAAATTGAAACATTTGACCCCGATGAAGTTCTCTATCAGCTTGATGAACGAGAGAAAAAATTCTGGGTGCAAAGTCGCACGGGAGAAGCCGCTCCTCGTGATGATGGGGAAAAAGAATTGCTTGGTCTTGCCAAAGAATTGGAACAATTCCATGCCGACATGCAAAAAAATTCCTTATGTGCGGCTCTTAGAGAGAATACAAATCACGGCGACTTTGAAACGGAATTAAATTATCTTCGTGTATTGCAAGAAGCAATGAGACGGAAGGAGGATTGATGAGTAATATTAAGGACATACAGCAGATAAAAGCCCTGATCGACAAGGGAAAATCCATGGGATACCTCACATTTGACGAGGTGGCAAAAGCCCTGCCTGCTGAAATGAGTAGTTCTGAACAACAATTTGAAGAAGTCATTACCATCTTTGAACAACATGAAATTGCCATTGTTGATTCTGAAAAAGAGGGTAAGAAAATTACCATCAATGCCTCAGAACCGGATGATGAAGATATTGTGGGTGAAAGCAATCTTGATTTGGTGGACGATGAAGAAACTGTTGATTATTCTTCTCGTAACACCGACCCCGTGCGCATGTATTTACGTGAAATGGGTGCAGTTCCCTTGCTTGACCGAGACGGAGAAGTGGTCATTGCCAAAAAAATTGAACTTGGTGAGCAAGACGTACTTTATGCCTTGGTGGAAGTGCCGGTGGCTGTGGAAGAACTCATCAATGTGGGAGAAGATCTACGCACCAATCGTATTAAGCTTAAAGATGTGGTGAAAACCATTGAAGAAGATGACCCAAGCGAAGATGAGATGAATCAGCGAACTCGTGTCATTTTGCTGCTTGAGGAAATTAAGCAAACCTTTCGTAAGAAAAAGAAAATTTATTCAAAGCTTGATGATTGTTGCACCTTGGAACGCCGTGTGGCCGGTATTCAAAAAGAAATTCTCAGCTACAAAGAAGAAGTTGTGGTGCGCTTGCGGGATATTAAACTTGAAAAAACGCTCATCGATCGTATCATTGAAACGGTGGAAGATTATGTGCGCCAAATGCACAATTGCCAGCGTGACTTGTCGGCATACATTCTTTCAACAGGGCGTACTCAAGCGGAAATACAGGAACTTTTTACTTGTATTGAGGAGCGTACCGTCAGCCCCGTCGATGCTGCCAAAGATTTAAATTTCAGCGTGGATGAATTGTTTTCTTTTAAAGAAATGATCATCGGTAAAATTGAAATCTTACGCCGTTTACAAGAAAAATGCTGTCATAATGTGCAAGACCTTGAAGAAGTGCTTTGGCGCATTAAGCGTGGCAATTCTCATGCCATGCGTGCAAAACAAGAACTAATTCGTTCCAATTTGCGTCTTGTGGTCTCCATTGCCAAAAAGTATACAAATCGAGGTTTGCAATTCCTTGATTTAATACAAGAAGGCAATATCGGACTTATGAAAGCCGTTGATAAATTTGAATATCAACGTGGATATAAATTTTCTACCTATGCTACGTGGTGGATTCGTCAGGCTATTACTCGTGCCATTGCAGATCAAGCCAGAACCATTCGTATTCCTGTGCATATGATTGAAACAATTAATAAACTTATTCGCACTTCTCGCTATCTTGTGCAAGAGCTTGGACGAGATCCTACTCCCGAAGAAATTGCCGAGCGTATGGAATGCCCTGTGGATAAAGTGAAAAAAGTCTTGAAAATTGCCAAAGAACCTATTTCTCTTGAAACACCCATTGGTGATGAAGAAGATTCCAGCCTTGGTGATTTCATTGAAGATAAAAAAGCGGTAGCACCTGCCGAAGAAGTTATCAGTACTAAATTATCAGAGCAACTGGCTTCAGTGCTTGCAGATCTTACCCCAAGGGAAGAGCAAGTGCTGCGTAAACGCTTTGGTATAGCTGAAAAAAGCGATCATACCCTTGAAGAAGTGGGCAAGCTCTTTAACGTAACGCGTGAACGTATACGTCAAATTGAAGCCAAGGCCTTGAGGAAGTTGCGCCATCCCATAAGAAGTCAGGTGTTACGCTCTTATTATGAAAATTAATATGGTATAATCTTTAACAAAATTTTCTGCCTACACGTAAGAGAATTGTATTTTTCAATGTATTGAAAAATACAGTGTAAAAGCGTTTTTGTGGGAAGGGGGGAGTTTGAGGGGGAAAGGCCGACCCAAAGGGCGCCGAAGGCGTTTGCATTAGCGAGCTTGCGAGCTTTACGCAAATCGAGAGCAAAGTGGAAGCTTTTGGGCTTTGGCAAAAGTTTCCCTTCCCCCCTCAAGAAAATAATTAATCCGTTCTTCCTTTTTCCCCTCAAAAAAATGATTCATGGATACATATGAAAATTTGTATAATTACCGGTGGTTCGCAAGGACTTGGTTTTGATATGACCTTGCGCTTTGCGCAATTGGGATTTAAAGTTGTGGTACTGGATATTTTAAACAGCTCCCATAATGACGTAGACTTTGTAAAAACAGATATTTCAAACCCCGAAGACATTGAAAAGGCTTTTACATATATTAAAAAAATGTATGGAAAAGCACATATCTTAATCAATAATGCCGCAGTATCGGTTTTTGAAAAACCCATAGAGGAAACCACACTTGAAGAATGTAACCACGTTTTAAATACCAATTTACGTGGTGCTTATCTGTGTTGCAAAGAGTTTATTGCACTGAATAAAGACGAAGAATATGGAAGAATTATTAATATTTCTTCCACTCGCTGGCATCAAAATATGGCTGACTGGGAATTGTATGGCATGAGCAAAGGTGGTCTTGTTTCGTTGACCAATACTCTTTGTGTTTCATTGTTGGGTACTAATATTACCGTTAATGCCATCAGCCCCGGCTACATTCATACCGGCGTATGGAAAGAACTTGACGAATACGATCACAAAATTCATCCTTCCAATCGTGTGGGAATGCCCCGAGATATCTCCAATGTTTGTGTCTTTTTAGCAGATCCCGAAAATGATTTTATCAACGGTGCCAATATTGTCGTGGATGGCGGTATGACCAAGAAAATGATTTACTGATGAGTTTATATTATGCACGAAACTGATAAAAATCAAAGTGTTGATGCTTCCAGACCTGATGTTTCCGAGGGCGATATTTCCATGTCCGATGCCTTGGGTAAAGTTATGCCTAAAGCACAAACGAATTTTCCTCGTACCCTCTTCCTTTCCCATTGGTTTCCTTTGGCATCAGAAACCTTTGTTTTTTATGAAATTGAAGGATTATATAAACGTGATTTGCCTGTCTCTGTCATCACTTTATACGCCCAAAAACATAAAAATTTGGCAAAGCATATTCGAGAAACAGCTGTTCCCATCGAACATTTTGGTATGGCAAAAACAGGGCATATTTTATGGGCTTTTGCCAAGCGTTTTATACGTGAACCCAAAAAAAGTTTCAACATTGTAAGAACCTTGCTTTTTCGCCGTTGGCGCAATGCCGAAATGTATTTAGAAAATCTTTGGGCTACCTTTGCAGGATTTTATCTTGCTGACAAAGTAAAGGAACGTGGCATAGAACATATACATGCAGCTTGGGCCAATGGTCCGACAACCGCCGCATGGGTGGTTCAACAATTGGACGCTGTGCCTTACTCTTTTTCCGTTCATGCCGGTGACATTCGTCCCCAAGATGGATTTTTGAAGCAAAAGCTGGAAAGTGCCATGTTTGCAAGGGCAAATATTCGTTTCAATATTCCATATCTTGCTTCTTTTGTTGATGAAAAATATCATGATAAATTGTATCTTGTACACAATGTATCCACTTTAAAAGACTGCCCACCTGCCAAAGTATCCATGCAGACCCCTTTTGCATTACTAGCCATTGGAAGACTTATAGAAACCAAGGGTTTTCAATATCTTATTGACGCTGTAGGTATTTTGCAAAAACGAGGTATACAGGTGAAATTATCCATCATCGGCTCCGGTGCGTGGATGAGTAAATTACAAAAGCGCATTCAAGAACAAAATTTGGAAAAAAATGTGCAGATGCTTGGTTTTGTAACCCATGATGCCATTTCCGAACATCTTTTGCAAAGTGATATTTTTGTTATGCCAAGTATTGTGAAAGAAAAAGTTCTTTGTTCTGACGGCTTACCCAATGTGGTTATGGAGGCCATGCAGCACAGTGTGCCTGTTGTGGCAACGGACATTGCCGGTATGCGAGATGCTGTCATTGATGGCGAAACCGGCTATCTTGTGCCTGAGCGTGATGCCAAGGCATTGGCCGATGCCATAGCCAAAGTTATAGAAAATCGAGAAAATGCACTGCAAATGGCAAAAAATGCCAAGGAACTGGTTACCCGTACCTTTGACAGCGATGCCAATTTGGATAAGCTTAGCCATCTTATTACTGCCTATACTTTGAAGAAGTAAATTATGATACTATAAATCAATAATTTAGAGTCTGCATAATTCATTACAGAGCATTCTGATTTGTAACATTTCTTGGGGGAAAACTTTCTTATGTGACTTTTTGTCACCTCCCAAAACTTGCCTTTTTCTTAAGCTGTACGATGTATGCTCGCTCGAGGATTGGCAATTGCCCTCGGAGCCGTCGTAAGTGTCAAAATATG
>CAYJHV010000036.1:0-3276 GCA_964369825.1 uncultured Desulfovibrionaceae bacterium
TCCATAATTTGGCCCATTGTGGGCGTTGTAGGTGTATTATTCTTGGCAGTGACCTCTGTACTCACTCTCTCCATGGGACAAAACGAAGCCGGTATGGTACGCCTACTCATTGGAGAAGGAGAGGCGCTTATTCATGCTGTGGAAGGTGCTGTGCGCATGAGTATGCGCCATCGTTCACCGGTACCTTTGCAAATGACTTTGGAGGAATTGGTTAATGTGGACGTGCGCTTTATTTCCATTGTCAGGCAAAATGGTACTATTTTAGCCCATAGCAATAGCGCACGTACTGGCAACCTCTTGGAGGTAAACGGTCGAGAAGTAACAGAAAAGCTCATGAATGAAATTTCCAATTCTGTGGAAAAAAGTTCTTTGCGCTGGTTCATTGCCAAGGTTGACGGAAAAGAGACATTTATTATTTTTCGTGATTTCATGCCAAAATTTACCAGACAACAACAAAACAATCGTCATCATGATGAAAAATTAGGACAACGGAAGCAGACAACTGTGCAAAATAATCCCAATCTAAATGCGCAACAACGAAGGAATTTGCGCAATGAAAGACGAATGCAACAAGGATTGCTGCCCAAAATGCCCATGCTGATTTTCCTTGGTCTTGACATAAGCCCTTATGAACTTGGACAAAAACAAGATAGAATTTATTTATTTTCCTTGGCAGGAGGTATTGCCTTAGCTGCTGCCGCGCTTATTTTGGCCTTGTACTATGCCTTAAGGGCTCAAGAATCACGGCGCAGGCAAGCCCTTGCCGAAGGGCAGGTGCGTGAATTACAAGAGGAAATGGGACGAAAGGAAAAGCTTGTTGCCATAGGGAATCTTGCTGCCGGTGTAGCTCACGAAATACGTAATCCTTTAAGCTCCATTAAGGGATATGCCACCTATTTTGGGCAACGTTTTCCGGAAGGCAGTGAAGACAGACAGGCTGCCGGCGTTATGGTACGAGAGGTGGAACGCTTAAACCGTGTTATTACAGACTTAATCGGATTGTCCCGCCCCACCGATGTTCATGCTGTGCCTTCAGATATATTGGCAGTGGTGAAGCACTCTTTACAACTGTTGCGCCAAGATGCCGAAAGAAAACAAGTGCAGTTGCATATTCAATATCCTCAACAACCTTTACCGTCGGTACTCTTGGATGTGGATCGTTTTGGTCAAGCCTTGCTTAATATCTGTTTAAATGCCATTGAAGCCATGCCCGAAGGCGGTGAAGTGCGTTTTGATTTTGCCGTATACGGTCATAAATTTTTGGCACTGGAAATTAAAGACAATGGGCAGGGGATTAAAGAAGAACATCTTGCGCATATTTTTGATCCATATTTTACCACCAAGGGGCAAGGTACCGGGCTTGGGCTTGCCACCGTACACAAAATTGTGGAGGCTCATGGTGGTGAAATTTCGGTTATTTCGCAAGAAAAAAAGACCTTATCAACTCAAGAGTTGCAACACACACAACAATCGGGTACCACTTTCCGAATACTTTTACCTCTTGCAAGCAAAGGTGATTCTCAATGACAAAAATGCCTCAAATTCTCGTGGTTGATGATGATGCCGCCCACGCACAAATGCTACGTATGCTCTTAAAGTCTTGGGAATATACGGTGAGTGAAGCTGACGATGGTGACGTTGCCTTGGCAAAAGTTGAAGAACAAAGCTTTGATGCCGTACTTATGGATGTACGCATGGCTCGCATGAATGGTATTGAAACTCTTAAACATATTTTAGAATTCAATCCCGCTTTGCCGGTAATTTTAATGACAGCGTATTCATCAGTGGAAACAGCCGTGGAGGCATTGCGCATAGGTGCTTATGATTATTTAATAAAGCCTTTGGATTTTGATGTTTTAAAAGAGACTTTACACAGAGCATTGGAACATTGTCGTTTAAGCGTTGAAAATAGAGAATTGCGTCGACAACTTACAGAAAATTGTGTGAATTCTGCCGTCCCGGGAATTTTAGGACGCAGCAAAGCCATGGAAGAATTGCGTACCATGATCGGTACCGTGGCACCAAGCGAAGCCACCGTGCTTATCAGCGGTCCCTCCGGTACGGGCAAAGAGCTGGTGGCAAAGGCCATTCATCAAGGCAGTGCCCGTGCGCAAAAAACTTTGGTTACGGTTAATTGTGCGGCATTGACGGAAACACTTTTGGAATCTGAGCTTTTTGGGCATGAAAGAGGGGCTTTTACCGGTGCCGACAAAAAAAGAGACGGACGTTTTGTGCAAGCAGATCAGGGGACTCTTTTCTTGGATGAAATCGGAGAAATGCCATTGCTTTTGCAGGCAAAATTATTGCGGGCTTTGCAAGAAGGCGAAGTGCAGAGGGTGGGTTCGGATACACCGCTTAAGGTAGATGTGCGTATCATTGCCGCCACCAATCGAGATTTATTGGAAGAAGTGAAAAACAGAAATTTTCGAGAGGATTTATATTTTCGTCTGAATGTTATCAGCATTGAAGTTCCTTCACTCAAAGCCCGTAAAGAGGATGTGCCGCTGCTTGCCGCACATTTTTTAGAACGCTTTGCCACACGTAATCGTAAAGCCATCAAAGGATTTTCACCGCAAGCCTTGGATTTGATGATGCGCTATGCTTGGCCGGGCAATGTACGTGAACTGGAAAATGCCATGGAAAGGGCGGTGATCATGTGTCTTGGCGATACCATTACCGAAAAAGAATTACCATTAACTTTGAGTTCATGCAGCAATATTCAAGAAGATGAAAATAATACGGATTTTCTTTCCCTTTCGGGGCTTTCTTTGGATGAAGTGGAACGCAAAGCCATTGAACAAACTCTTGATGATGTGGATGCCAATAAAAGTGAAGCTGCTCGCCGTTTGGGCATTACAAGGGCAACACTCTTAAATAAAATAAAAAAATATGGATTTGATGCTTAACACTTCAAGCTTGACAAAAGAGGAGTAATGAATATTTATATTCAACCGGTGACTTAAGGTTTGGGACTTGAGACTCTAGTGTCAAATTGCAAGAATTTTGTTCATAATTATTCACAAAATTTTTGCTGTATCGCCTGCGAAAAAACGTGGTTTTCCGCAGGCTCCGCCGCTTTTGGCGGCGCAAAATCCTGATGGATTTTGTAGTGTCTACTTTTACAAGTAGACACTAGGAAACGTTGATTAAATATAATTTTATGCATATAAGTCTATTGAATTGATGTTGAAACATAAACTTTTATCCTAATCTTTTAAGAAGTGCAATCTGTAGTTCATTAAAAACTACAATAATAAAAGCGTTTTGAAGGGATGG
>CAYJHV010000036.1:3286-9281 GCA_964369825.1 uncultured Desulfovibrionaceae bacterium
TCAAATCACTCAGAAAACTTTAATCCTAATGATAACTATTAACACAATTGGAATCACATGAATGTATATTGTGGTTTCAAAAACTTTCACGCACATTTTCTATTTACTTCGTAAATAAAAGATGCTTTAATCTCGGTTTGTTGAAAAGCTCTAAGTTATTGAAAAAAATAAATCATTGAGAAAATACTAAGAGCTGTCCATTACTACGTGAAAATCAATGAAGCTTCTGCCAGAAAAACGGCAGAAAGTGAGTCGAGTCCAAGGAAAAATGTACTTTGACGCAGTAATCGACCGCAATTTATTATTTATCAACGGAAAATACAAAACAATCTACAAATAATACTAAATTTTTAACATCTTGCAAAGAGGTAGATATTATGTTTCCCATGCCTAAAAATTTGCCTTACCCTTCCATTTTGGATAATACCGAACTTGTTCTTAAAAAGCGTTATTATCAGCATAATCTTGATACCGGAAAAATAGAAGACGCTCGTGATCTTTTTTGGAGAGTGGCAAGTACCATAGCCTTCGAAGAAGAAAAATATAAAAAATCCTCCTTTGTTAAAGAAGCATTGGCAGAAGAATTTTACACACTCATGACTGAATGGAAATTTTTACCAAATTCCCCCACGCTCATGAATGCAGGTATGCGCCTTGGACAGCTTTCTGCCTGTTTTGTATTGCCCATAGGTGATTCCATTGAAGAAATTTTTGATGCCATAAAATATGCCGCCATGATTCATAAATCCGGCGGCGGCACAGGATTTTCTTTCACTCGCTTAAGACCTACGCAAAGCCGTGTCGGTTCTACCGGCGGCGTGGCCTCAGGTCCTGTGTCCTTTTTGCGAATTTTCAATACTGCCACCGAACAAATAAAACAAGGCGGTACCAGACGCGGCGCCAATATGGGCATCTTGCGTATTGATCATCCCGATATTTTAGAATTTATTCATGCCAAAGAAAATGAAGGTGAATTCAATAATTTTAATCTATCTGTGGGTATTACGGAAGCTTTCATGTATGCGGTAGAAAACAATGAAGATTATTCACTTATTAATCCTCATGACGGCAGTATACAAGGGCAGATGAATGCTAAAGAAATTTTTACGCTTTTGGTGAAAAAAGCTTGGCAATCGGGTGACCCCGGTATTGTTTTTTTGGATCGCATCAACAGAGACAATCCAAATCCCGAACAAGGAGAAATCGAGTCCACCAATCCTTGTGGCGAACAACCACTTTTACCCTATGAGGCTTGTAATCTTGGATCCATCAATCTTGCTAAACTGGTACTTTGCCAAGCAAAAAATGCCAAAGAAGCCGAAAAATGCATTGATTGGGAAGAATTTTCTCGTATCATTCATCTTTCGGTGCGTTTTTTGGACAATGTCATTGATGCCTCTCGCTTTCCCCTTGAGCGTATCATGGAAAAAGTGCTGCGTAATCGCAAAATAGGACTTGGCGTCATGGGTTTTGCCGACATGCTTTTTGCCCTTGGCATTGCCTATGATTCTGAAGACGGTCTGGCAATAGCTGAAAAAATTATGGCATTTCTCAATGAAGAAGGACGCAAAGCTTCAGCACTCTTGGCCACGGAAAGAGGCGCTTTTCCTTCATTTAAACACTCTATTTTTGCTAAAAATTCCATTCCTTATCGCAATGCCACGGTAACTACCATTGCACCCACCGGCACTTTGTCCATCATTGCCGGTTGTTCATCGGGCATAGAACCGCTCTTTGCCCTTTGCTTTACAAGACATGTGCTTGACGGAGAAAAGCTCATGGAAATCAACCCTTATTTTGAAAAAGCCCTTGGCAATGCCGGCTTACAAAGCAGTGAACTCATGGAAAGTGTATTGGAAAAAGGCTCCATTCAACATATGGAATTTTTACCGGAAAATATACGCCGTATTTTTGTCACTGCCATGGATATTGATCCAGTATGGCATCTCAAGATGCAAGCCGCCTTTCAACGTCACACAGACAATGCCGTTTCCAAAACAGTAAATTTGCCCGGCAATGCCACAGAAGAAGATATTTATAATATTTATCGTTTAGCTTTTTCCGAGGGTTGCAAAGGCGTGACAGTATATCGTGATGGTTGCAAATCCGTGCAGGTATTATACACCGGTAAAAAAGATGACAAAGAAACAAGCAGCGAACATCGGCAAGAATCAAAAGCAAGCAATGTGCGCCGCCGTCCCGACGTGGTACAAGGTTTTACCCAAAAAGTACACACAGGTCTTGGCAGCATGTACCTCACGGTCAATGAAGTCAATGGACAACCCTTTGAAGTTTTTGCCACCATCGGCAAGTCAGGACGTTCCATCACTGCCAAAGCAGAAGCCATAGGACGTTTAGTCTCATTGGCTTTACGTTCCGGCATCAGCGTCTATGACATTGTACAACAAATTAAAGGCATTGGCGGAGAACATCCTGTTTTTCGGGGTAAAGGGCTACTTCTTTCCATTCCCGATGCCATCGCTTCGGTACTGGAAAATCGCTACCTAAAAGGCACTGCTCCCGTTGAAAAAGTACAATCTTCTCTCCTCCAAGATCAATGCCCCGAATGCGGCGGCGAATTGGCTTTCCAAGAAGGTTGCCATATTTGCCATGCTTGTTCCTTTACCAAATGCGGAGGATAATATATTTTTTTGTGGCTAATAGTGGGAAGAATATATAGTCACTTAATAACAGTTATTATTAACACAATCGAAATCACGTGTTTAAGTGAGTGAGCCGTTGAGCTTAATCTTGACAACATGCGATAATAAACATAGCGTGCTTTTGTTGTTGCCCACACGAATTCTTTTTATACAAAAAGCGTCGTTCTATACTCAGACCAAGGTGGCATCTTTCAAGCTTTTTACCACCGAGTAAAAGGTTTCTGTGATGAAAGCTAGTAGCTAAAATTCCAAAAAATAAGCTAGAAAAACAAAAAAACAACTAAAATAAGGTTTTTTATGCAACAAACATTAACACACAAAATTTTAAAGGCGCATCTTGTGCAAGGAAATATGACTGCCGGACAAGAAATAGGCATCCATATTGACCAAACCTTAACCCAAGATGCCACCGGTACCATGGCGTGGCTACAATTTGAGGCACTCGGCGTTGAGCGTGTACGCACCGATATTTCGCTCAGTTATGTGGACCATAATACCATCCAAGCCAATTTTCGCAATGCCGACGACCATCGCTTTTTGCGTACCTGTGCCGAAAAATTCGGAGCACTTTTTTCACCGGCGGGTACAGGCGTTTGCCATCAATTGCATTTGGAAAATTTTGCCAAACCGGGCGTAACGCTTATCGGTGCCGACAGCCATACTCCCACTGCCGGCGGTATTGGCGCACTTGCCATGGGAGCCGGCGGTTTATCCGTTGCCCTTGCCATGGCAGGACGTCCTTATGCCTTACCCATGCCCAAGGTTATGCGTGTTTGGCTTGAGGGAGAACTTACCGGTTGGGGCACGGCAAAAGATATTATTTTGCATATTTTGCAAAAGCTGTCCGTGAAAGGCGGTGTTGGTTTTGTGCTTGAATATGCCGGTCCCGGAATAAATACTTTAAGCGTACCGGAACGAGCCACCATCACCAATATGGGCGCAGAACTTGGCGCAACAACATCTATTTTCCCCAGCGATGAAATCACCAAGGCTTTCCTTAAGGTGCAAGGACGAGAAGATGATTGGAAAGCCATGAGCGCCGACGAAGGTGCAACATATGATGCAGAATTACGTGTGGATTTGACCGGCATCGAACCCTTGGCAGCTGCTCCCTTTATGCCGGACAAAGTGGTACGTGTGGCAGAGCTTGCCGGGATTGAGGTCAGCCAAGTGGCCATTGGTTCGTGTACCAACTCCTCCTATGCCGATTTGCAACAAGTGGCAGAAGTTTTACGAGGAAAAAGCATTCACCCTGCCACGGCAACCTTGCTGGCTCCCGGTTCAAAACAAGTGCTGAATATGCTTGCCGCCGAAAATGCTTTACATGATATTCTCATGGCAGGCGTACGCTTGCTAGAATGTGCTTGCGGACCTTGTATCGGTGCCGGCGGTGCGCCCTCCTCTGCCGGTGTTACCGTGCGTACCTTTAACCGTAACTTTGAAGGGCGCAGCGGTACCAAGGACGCTCAATGTTACTTGGTCAGTCCGCTCACTGCCGCTCAAGTGGCTTTGCAAGGCGCATTTACCGATCCAAGCACTTGGGGTGAAGCTCCAAAACGTGCGGATTTCCCTGAGCACGTGCCCAACATAAAACACCTTTTTGTGCAACCTGCTCCTGCCGGTAACAATGTGGAAGTTTTGTATGGTCCAAATATTATTCCGCTGGAAAATTTTGATACTTTACCTGATAAATTAGACGGTACTGTGGTCATTGTACTTCCCGACAATATTACCACCGACCACATTACACCGGGAACGGCAGAAATTTTGCAATTGCGTTCCAATATTCCGGCCATGTCAACGCATGTACTTGCCGGCGTAGATGCGGATTTTCCTACCCGCGCTCGTAACACAAAAAATGGTGTCATTGTGGCAAGGGAAAATTATGGTCAAGGTTCTAGCCGTGAACATGCCGCCCTGTGTCCTCGTCACCTTGGTATTCGCTGTATCCTTACCTGCTCATTGGCACGTATTCACCGTGCAAACTTGGTTAATGCCGGTATTTTGCCCTTACTTTTTGCCAATCCTGAAGATTATAATGCGATACAAACCGGTATGCCTGTACATATTGATACCGATAAACTTGTGGCCGGAAAACCTTGCAGCGTAAACATTGGCGACAAAGAAGTTTCTGTTATCAATGATTTAAGTGAAGATGAATTGCAAATCATTCGTGTGGGCGGCTTGCTCAACAGCGTTAAATAGTTTAATCATAGAGGCGCAGAAATTATTTTTTTGCGCCTTTTTTATTTTTTATGAAAAAAACAATCAAAGCACCACGTAATAAAACCATTGATTTTAGCATAGAAGAAGGTACTGAATATCTTCAAAAATGCATGTCTGTTACACAAAGCACCCAAATAAATGATATTATTAATAAGACCATACTTGGAGATGCGCTTTCGGTACTGGCACTACTTCCAAAACAATGCGCAGACCTTGTCATTGTTGATCCGCCCTATAACTTGAACAAAGATTTTCACGGTAATACCTTCAAACGTGCCACCGACGAAGAATATTCTGTATATACAGAAAGTTGGATAAAAGCTGTACAGCCAATTTTAAGCCCAAAAGCCTCCATCTATGTGTGCTGTGATTGGCAATCAAGTTCTGTCATCGGTTTGGTTCTCAAAAAATATTTTCATGTGCAAAACCGTATTACATGGCAAAGGGAAAAAGGACGAGGTGCCCTCAGCAATTGGAAAAATGCCATGGAAGACATTTGGTTTGCCACCAATGATAAAGATTATACATTCAATGTTGATGCAGTGAAGATCCGCCGAAAAGTCATTGCTCCCTACAAAGTGGAAGGTAAACCCAAGGATTGGGAAGAAACGGAAAAAGGTAATTTTCGCAATACTTTTCCCTCAAATTTTTGGGACGATATATCCATTCCTTATTGGTCCATGCCGGAAAATACAGCGCATCCCACGCAAAAACCGGAAAAATTGCTGGCAAAACTCATTCTTGCCAGCTCCAATATCAATGATATTGTCCTCGATCCTTTTCTTGGGTCCGGCACAACCAGCGTTGTGGCAAAAAAATTGGGCAGAAAATACATCGGCATTGAGCAAAATCCACAATATTGCGCTTGGGCAGAAAAAAGATTGGAAATGGCTGAACAAGATTCAAAAATTCAAGGTTATCATGAAGGAATTTTTTGGGAACGAAACAGTCAACCGGTTCAAAAAAAATAAAATGTGATCATTGCCTTTAATTGGCATTGTCAAAAAACTGATCAAGTACAAAAAAATTTGCCATGAACTTCTTCAAAAACTGCACTTACGCCTCAGCGGCGGTCGCCTGCTTTCGCAGTCTCCATAGCAATTCCA
>CAYJHV010000037.1:0-9275 GCA_964369825.1 uncultured Desulfovibrionaceae bacterium
TTTTTTTGTGCGTAGATACAAAATCATATTTTGCACATAGAACTATATAAGAAAACAATTGTGCAGAGGTCTTAATTTAGATGCGTTCACCCTGCTTCATTGCATGTATTCAGTTTTGTTATGGGAATTTTGGTATTATAGCCGGTAATAATGGCAATGGCTATCAAGGTACCGTCGTTGTCTTGAACACGGATTTCAAAGGTTCCAAGGGTTTTGCCAAGACGAATTTTTTGAGCGGTAGCCCTTAATGGTCCGATACGTCCGGGTTCTAAATACGTGATGGAAGTTTGAGCGGTCACAAAGAATTCACCGCTGACATGAGAGGCAGCGGCAAAGGCCATATCCACCAAGGAATAAATGGCGCCTCCGTGGGCATTTTGCATACCGTTGCGATGAGTTGGAGTAAGCGGCATTTCGGCCACGGCAAAATCTTCTCCCACTTCAACAATATTTATACCTAAACGGGTGGCAAAGGAGTCGCTATGATGAAAATAATCGTTTAGGGAAGCCGCATCCACGGTACCTTGGCATTTTATGGACATATTATATACTCTCAAGTAAGGTAATTTTTAAAATTATGCGTGTTCTTGCAACATTTTTTGTATTATAAGGCTATGCTCTTGTGCCTGTTCTACCTCGAAATCCTCAAGGGCATGTTTCAATTTTTTTAGTTCATTTTCAGCCTTGCTATTTTCAAGGCGTTCCAAGAGATATTGGACGGTATCATTGGCATGTCCCCAATCTATCTCCATATTCTTAATGGCTTTGTCAAGCACATGGCGAGCGTGTTCACGTTCTGCCACATTGAGGCATTCAGCCATATCTTTTCTTACTTCAACATCTTCATTGACTGCAGAAGAACCGAGATTTTCATGAATAGCATCCACAGCGGCGGTTAGGCGTAATACCAAAGTACGTAAATGCGGAGCTGTCATACTGGGGGCTAAAGCTATGGCTTTTTCCAGTGCTTCTGCGGCAGAGGAAAGCTCTTCTGCGCCAAGGTTGGCGGCTATGCCACGCACGGTATGCGCATGACGGATGGCTGTTTCAATGTCATCATTTTGAATACAATCGCTGATTTCTTTGTTAATATTTGCATATCGATCGGCAAATTTTCGCAAAAGCGAAATATACAGAGCTTCATTGCCACCCACCGTGGCAAGACCGCCTTCAAGATTAAAGCCTTCCATTTTTTGCGGTAATTTTTCTTTACGCACAATACCATGTCCGCTGCTGCGAGTGTCTTTTTTATCTTCTATTTTGTTAAAGATGGTTGAAGTTGGCAACCATTTAGTCATGGTGGAAAAAAGTGCCATGGGTTCCAGTGGTTTGGTAAGGTGAGCATTCATACCGGCTGCCAAGGAAATTTCTTTATCGTCAGCCATGCCGTGGGCAGTCATGGCAATGATGGGCATTTTATGTCCGGCAGCACGGATTTTTTTTGTGGCCGAAAGTCCGTCCAAAACCGGCATTTGTATGTCCATAAGTATAAGACCGTATTTAACTTTTTCCACAGCTTCCACGGCTTCTTGACCATTATTGGCTATATCGACCACATATTGCGCGGAAGTAAGCACTTCGTAGGCTATTTCTTGATTGATTTCATTGTCTTCCACTAGAAGAATACGTGTTGAAACTTCTTCGACAACTATTTCTTCCCCGGCAGCATTCATTCTGGTCAGTTCTTCTTGTTCCTCCAAAGCTGCTTCTAAAGTGCCTTGATACACTTCAAGACTTGCCGGTGTTTCAATAAGATCGAAAAATCCAATTTCAAGAGCGGCACTGTAGATTTCGCTTAGGCTATAATCTGCCATCATAATCAGAGCAGGGCTTGGGTACTTAGTGGGAATTTGCTGAATGTACTGAGCTGTTTCCATACTGTCCATACCGGGCATTTGCCAAGCCATGAGAGCAAAGTTAAAGGGTTCGCCGGCATCATCGGCTGCCCCAATCATTTCCAAGCATTTTTCCGGGTCATCGGATGTGACAATGTTAAGACCAAGGCTTGTCATGGTGGCAGCAATGGATTGCGTGCGCAAAGGATCATGATCTAAAATCAAAATTTTCTTACCATTGAGGGGTCCATCATAAATAATACTGCCATACTCAGCTTCGACAAGAGGTAGAGTTACGCTAAAAATACTTCCCTTGCCATCAATGGTATTGTCTTCAATACTCATTTGACCGTTCATCAAAGTGGCAAGTTGTCTGCCGGTGGCAAGCCCAAGACCGGCACCGCCATAAATTCGTGTGTGTGAGTTATCCACCTGAAAAAAAGGTTCAAAAATAGATTGTCGAAATTCTTCGGGAACACCTATTCCCGTATCAATAACGGAAAAACGTACTTTTTGCTCCTCACCGTCAACTACCTTGTCCACTTGAATGTGTACACGCCCTTCGTTGGTATATTTTACGGAATTGCTGGCAAGGCTTAAAAGAATCTGCGATATCCGAATGGAATCCCCGAGCAAGCCTGCAGGCATATCTTGTGCAATTTCATAGCTAAATTTTAAAGATTTTTCTTGGCAACGTAAATTAATAACTTGAGCTATATTGGTCATGAGGTCATCCACATGAAAAGGCAAGCTTTGTAATTTCAAACTACCGTCTTCAGCGGTGGAAAAATCTAAAATACCCTGAAAAGTCTGCAAAAGATTTTCTGCAGATTGTATAATAGTGGTTAGGTATTTGCGCTGCTGGTCATCAAGCCTTGTCTGTTGGAATAAAAAACCAAATCCAATAATTGCATTGATGGGGGTGCGTACCTCATGACTTATTTTTGACAAAAAATTTTCTTGCATGAGTGAAACCTTATAATAGCTAAGTTTAATAAATTATTGCAAAACTCTGTAACAAATAGCGGGGGTTTGCAATGCTTGTTGTTTTTCGATGGTTGCCAACGCTTTTTGCATGGAGCTTGCCTTGGCTTCATGGGTCATAAAAATAAGCGGCACAGCACCACGCTCTTGAGGCTTTTGAATAACCTGAGCAATACTGATACCTTCGCTTGCCATAACACCGGCAATATCACGCAAAACACCGGATGTATCGTTGACCATAAAGCGTAAATAATACAAAGACGTAGCTTCACTTGGAGCCAATATTTTTGCTCTTTCCAATACTTGTTTAATAAATCCGGTATTATGTGGTTTGGCGTCACGAGCAATGGTTAATAAATCTGCTACCACCGCTGAGGCTGTGGGCATATCACCTGCACCGCGTCCGTGCAAAAAGAGCGAACCTACAGCATTACCTTCCACCCGCACGGCATTATAAGAACCGCCTACACTGGACATAAGAAAACGATGATGTAGTAAAGTTGGGAAAACGCCTGCTTCTATGGCACCATCCACCAAATGCGCTTGTGCCAACAATTTGATACGATAGCCAAATTCACGTGCAATGGCAATATCAAGTTTATCCATGTGGCGTATACCGTGTACCGGCATTTCTGTATAAGGGTATTCCACGCCATAAGCAAGGCGAATAAGTAATACCAGCTTGTGCGCCGCATCGTGCCCGTCGATGTCAAGGGTGGGATCTGCCTCGGCAAAGCCCAATTTTTGCGCCTCATCAAGAGCTGAGGTAAAGTCCATACCCTCTGTGGTCATTTGTGAAAGAATATAGTTGCTTGTACCATTCAAAATACCGGTAAAAGAACTGATGGTATTGCCTGCAAGGCTTTCCTTGAAAGTTTGTACAATGGGTATACCTCCGGCCACGCTGGCTTCGTATAGAAGGGAAAGTCCTTTTTCTTCGGCTTTGCGAAAAAGTTCGGTACCGGCTTCGGCAAGCAAGGCTTTATTGGCTGTCACCACATGTTTTCCCATATCAAGAGCTCTTGAAATAAGGGCACTTGGAGCATCTATGCCCCCCATAAGTTCCAGAATAATTTCTATTTCGGGATCATCGGTAAGATCTTGTGCATTGGTAATAAACTTTGCGGATTGAGGCAAAGGACATGACCGTACTTTTTCCAAATCACGCACCAAAATGCTTTTAATGATAATGGATCTACCAATGCGTTGTTCTATAAGGTCAGCGCTTTCTTCCAAAGTACGTACAACGCCTGTACCAACGGTTCCAAAACCTGCAATGCCTATTTTAAGCGGAGGGAATTTCTTCATAGTCCTTTTATGTGCCTTTGCTAAGCGTATCTTTACAAATATTCGTAAAATAAATTATTCATAGTAAATTGAATTATATAAATAATTACTAGATTTTATTACTTATAAAGTATGCTTTTTAGTTTAGTTGTTAAAATTAAAATGAGTAAAATAACACATATCACTTGCCGAAGCTTACTCGAACTTACTATACAATTTTTTCCTTTTCGTAAATAACAAATAACGCAAAAATCCATAAATTTTTCTTCTACAGAGTTTAACTTTTTAAAGTATCACTGCAAAAGATGACAAAAATGCTTGCAATTCACGACTATCATTCATATTATTATACTAGGTATTATCTTGACAAAAGCATTAAACTCGTATAATTCTGTGGACATATTCGTTAAGAATCAGTAATTTTTATGGTTTTATTTGCAAATATACAAAGGTAATTTTTGATGCACGGTCACAATTCAAATTTCAACCAACATAGTTTTTCTGTACTCAATCCTACAAACACAGACTCCTTTGCTCAGCAAGATGAGGTTATACAAAAAAGTCCAATCATTGAACTTTTTTCTCGAGTATCCTCACTCATGCTTACAATGGATGATTTCCAAAGTTTTGCCTTTGTAGTTTTGGAGGATATGGGTAAAACGCTCAACGCCAGTCGAGCGCAAATTTCAAAGCGCACCAACGGACATTTTTGGTCGGTAATGCATGAATGGACTGCCCCCGGTATCACCAAGGAAAAAAAGAACTTACAAAGAATTGATACTCATGCTTTGGTCGATGACAATATTTTCTCATCCATTGAAAAAGGGGAACCATATATTTGTAACAATGTGCATAAAGTAGGTGACCCAAACCTTCGTCGGTTATTACTCAGTCAAGGTATTCAAAATTTTGTTACAGCCCCTCTCTTCGTTGAAGGTAATGTTCTTGGCTTGCTATGCTTTGATCAATGCGCCCACTTGGAACATTGGTCAGAGCAACACGCTTCCACCATCGTCGCCTTAAGTGCCCTTATAAGTTCTGCATATATTTATTTTAAGAGTAAAGCAAAACTTTTAGATAAACGTGAGCAAATATACAGACTTTTTGATGTTATTCCCGCTCCCATTTATATTTCCACACTTGAAGACTATGAAATTTTATTTCAAAACTCAGCCATAGATGAGCTTTTTGGCAAAGATATTGGGCAAAAAAAATGCCATGAAATGTATCAAGATTTACAGGAACCTTGTCCTTTTTGTACCAATGCACTTTTGTCAAAAGACGGTACAGCCTATGTATGGCATCATCACAATGCCGTGGTGGAAAGGGATTATAAAATTATTGATTCCTATATTACGTGGCAAGAAAAAGAACGCTGTCGTTTTAGTTTGGCATTGGATATTACAGAAAACTTAATTGCACAAAGAACCAACGTACTTGAACAAGAAGCCAATATCAATAAAGGGCAATTCATTGCCAATATGAGTCATGAATTACGCACACCACTCAATGGCATTGTGGGTTTAACGCATTTGGCAGAACAAGCCAATGACGATAATATTGTCTCCGGTTACTTAAATAAAATTAAACTTTCTTCAGATAATCTACTTGCTGTTATCAATAAAACCCTTGATTTATCAGAAATAGATGGGGAAAATCTAAAGCTTGAGAATCGAGCCTTTAAACTGGAAGATGTGGTGCATGGTGTGCAAGCTATTTTACAAGGAGTGGTCGATGCCAAAGGCATTGGGCTTGAAGTGTCTGTGGACAACAAGCTCCCCAAAGTGCTTATGGGCGATGCTTTGCGCCTTTCACAAATAATTATTAATTTAAGCAACAATGCTATTAAATTTACCACAATTGGCAAAGTAAATATAACGCTTAAAAAGCTTGCTACTCCTATGGAGGAAAATACTGCGAAAAGTGTTGCGCACGACGATAAACGTATTTGGATAGGTCTTTGTGTGGAAGATACGGGCATCGGGATAGCCGAAGAAAAAATTGCAACTCTTTTTTCTGAATTTTCCCAAGCGGAGGCTTCTACTACCAGACGTTATGGCGGCACGGGACTTGGTCTCAGTATTGTTAAGCAATTTGTAGACTTAATGGAAGGTACGTTACATGTGAAAAGCACCCTTGGCAAAGGCAGCGTTTTTTCTTGTGTTCTTCCTTTCAGTCTTTACGAAAAAATTTCATTCGACGATAGGTTATTAACTGATAATACTACGTTAAGCCCCTGTGATATCAGTAATACGAAGGTACTGATTGTTGAAGACAATGAAATCAATGTGCTCATTGCCTGTGAAGTTTTAGAAAATTTTGGCTGTAAAGCAGAGGTTGCCGTCAATGGAAAAATTGCCTTAGATATGCTTGAAAATAATACCTACGACATAGTCATTATGGACATACAAATGCCCATCTTGGATGGCCTTGAAACGGCAAAAATATTACGTAAAAACCATAAGTATGACACTTTACCCATAATTGCCATGTCAGCCCATGCCATGGTACAAGATTATGAAAAAAGCCGTGAGGCAGGAATGCAAGAACATATTTCCAAGCCCTTTGATCCTGAAAATTTACGCCGTACCATATGTAAATATGTAAAAGGGTTTTGCTATGAACGCTGAAATCCAAACCTGTAACACTCAAAATAATCAGATGGAGCTTTTTTTGCGCATATCGCAAAAAATGTTGGCAATAACTGACCAAGAAGAATTTTTTCAAGTTGCACTCCAAGATATTGGGGAAAGCATTGGTGCAAGCCGTGTGTTTATCTTCAATTACGTTAATTCATTATGGTATGAAAAGCATGTTTGGGTTCGTGATGGATTGTCTTCTGTAAGGCATTTATTACAAGGTGTTTCTTTGGATTTTGTCTTGAATTCCGGAGAAGGCAGAGAAAGTTTTTTTCAAGGCAATATCAAAATTATCACCGATGTGGAAAAAGAATTTGACGGTGTAGCACTTGAATTTATGCAGCATATACAAGTTCTTAGTGCAGTGCTGACGCCTCTTTTTGTGAATGGAAAATTATTGGGATTTTTGGGTGCAAACATCTGTTCTTCCAATAACGCACATATTTCAAAGGAAAGCGCTCAAAATTGGGCTTCGCAACACGCTGGTACCATACAAACTCTTGGGCATTTGCTCAATGTGGCCGGTGAGCATTATCGAGCACAAAATTTATTACATGAAGAAGAAGTAATAGCCTTAAATATGCTTGATGTTTTGCCCATACCTTTTTATGTTATAAATCCTAGAAATCATCATATAATACTACAAAATAAAGCCTTTAGAAAATTTATCAACGAAGATCGACTTCCCTTAAAAAAGTGCTATAAAATCCTCCACGACTATGACAAGCCCTGTGAATTTTGTGGCATCTCAAAGGTACGCTTTGGCGGAGAAGCCAATGTGCGCTCCTATCATAATGAGGCCCTTGGGCTTGACCTTATGGTCATTGAAAACAGCGTCAGTTGGGGAAAATTAAAAAATGCCCACGCCGTCACTTTTATTGATATTACTGATTCTCTTCGCTTGGAAAAAGAAAAAATTCTTACCCGTGAATCGGTAAAAGCAAAAGCACGCTTTCTTGCTAATATGAGCCATGAACTACGTACACCGGTTAATGGTATTGTGGGTATGACACAATTGGCAGAAAAAAATAATTCCAATGCGTTGGTGGCAAATTATCTGGAAAAAATTAAAGACTCGTCAAAAAAACTGCTGGCAGTTATCAATAATATCTTAGATTTTTCTAAGATTGAAGCCGGCAAAATGGATATTGAATGTACTGTCTTTAATTTACAAAGTACCTTTGAACTTTTTATATTTAATTTTATAAAAGAAGCCAATGCCAAAAACCTTGAAGCCATTGTAAATATAGACAAAAATATCCCAAAACTACTCAAAGGCGATCCTTTACGCCTATTGCAAATCATTAAAAATCTTGCCGGCAATGCCATAAAATTTACGGAAAACGGACACGTTTCTTTGGCTATTACCTGTGATACAAATGCACAAGAGCAAAGCTGTATTTTGTCCATGGAAATAAAAGATACAGGCATCGGTATCTCAAATGAACAAATAAAATCACTTTTTGAGATTTTTTATTTGGGTGATGCCTCTTTTTCACGCCAATATGATGGTACCGGCATCGGGCTTGCTGTAGCAAAGGGTTTGTGTTCGCTCATGAACGGTAAAATTTCCGTACAAAGCGAACTTGGGCAAGGATCCATCTTCACTTGCTCCATACCCTTTTTATTGGCGCATGATGATGAGGCAGCATTGCATTCACAACATTTAACAAATGAACAACAAAAATTATCTTCTGAATTTTCTCTTGAAGGTACCAAAGTTTTATTGGCAGAAGACAATGAAATAAATATTATCATCGCTCTCGAAGTTTTACAAAGCTTCGGTTGCTCTGTGGATGTGGCTACAGACGGAATACAAGTTATAGAAATGGTAAACGAAAAAGAGTTTGATATTGTACTTATGGATTTGGAAATGCCACGAATGAGCGGCTTTGAAGCCACAGAGAAATTACGAGAAAATGCACAAAACGATACTCTTCCCATTGTCGGTATGTCTGCGCACAGCGTACAAGACATGAAAAAACGTCTTAAAATTATGGGCAAAAATGCCATACAAGATTACATTTCCAAACCATTTGAGGCTCAAAACTTAAAATCCATAATCTGTCGACATGCACGCAATTTTCAGTAAAATTTCAGGAAGCTTTGATTACGTAGTCGTCATTCTATTCTTGATTTTCGGTCGCATTGATTACCGTCAACGCTTCAAGGACCTTGCGCAATGAATTGCGCAAGGTCTTAAATTGTTATTATGTTTTTCAGTACCAACTACATAATAAAAAAGCCAATGCATTTTTTCAACTGAAAGAAAATGCATTGGCATATATAATTACTTTAGTCGTATTATAAAATTATTCGCCTATTTTCAAGTCTTCCCAATATTTTTCGTAGACTTTTTGCGTATCTCCAAGGCCTTTGGTAAATTCGCTGTCTTTGATTTCAGCTTCGGTGGGGAAAATAAGCACGCTTTCTGCCATTTCTTTGGGCAAATGTTCTTTTACGCCGGTATTTGGTGTGGTATAATTATATTCTTCCACGCATTTGGCAGCAATGTCCGGACGCAAAATAA
>CAYJHV010000038.1:0-9267 GCA_964369825.1 uncultured Desulfovibrionaceae bacterium
GTGCAGACGCATACTACATCTTAAACTTTATGTCAAAGTAAGACACAATAATGTAAGAATTACTCAACTAGAAAGTACGTAAAAAGATAATAATTTAAGACCCTGCGCAATGAATTACACAGGGTCTTATTTCAAAAAATACAAAACATTTCTGAATTCGATTTACCAGATAACGGTGAACACCTTTTCCACTTCGGGATGCAAGCTATGGTGCACAGGACAGGCATTAATACAATTTTCCATGGCTTTTTTGTCTTTATCTGAATAATCATTCTTGGGCATGGTGATAATGACTTCAATTTTGGCAATGCGTCTTGGGCTTTGAGACATAACTTTTACAATTTCAAGCTTTGCCCCTTGCACATCAAGGCCATGCGCACTGGCATACAACCCAATAATAGTCATGGCGCAGGTGGCAAGAGATGTTGCGCAAAGATCCGTAGGGGAAAAACTTCTGCCCTCTCCTCCATTATCAACGGGGGCATCGGTTATGATGGTGGTATTGCTCTCATGATGCGTCACCGACATTCTTAAATTTCCAAGATATTCAGCGGTTATTGTAGCCATATTTTACTCCTTAATGCTATTGCAAATTATTTACAAGCTTTCTTAAAGATTGTCTATCAAAGCATTCAAACTTTGTATATATTGTGAAAACAATCACTTACTACACAAAACAGAGCATCGGACTCGATTGTGTGTATTACTGTGTATTCATTGTTATTTTATATAAAGGAGCCACGAATATTGAAAGTTTGCAACCTTAAATAACATTTTATGCAAAATTTACTTGCAAAAATGCTACGCTACGGCTAACAAAGCTTTGTAAGTTAATTTATTTTTATGGAGGAAATTATGACAAAAATGATTGCCATGCTCTTTGCATGTATCACAACACTTCTACCTTCGCTGGCTTTTGCCGCAGCAGGTGCGCCGCATATTCCGGGCGCAGAACTTTCGGCCGTTTGGGTCATCCCTTTTGCCTGTATGCTTTTATCCATTGCTATTTTTCCCATAGCAGCGCCGCATTTTTGGCATCATAATTTTGGTAAAATATCCGTTTTTTGGGGTGTAGCCTTCCTTGTTCCATGCATAATTGTATATGGCTTTTCCATAACGCTCTATGAATTTTTGCATACCATGCTGCTTGAGTATGTTTCTTTTATTGTCTTACTTTTCTCTCTTTTTACTGTGGCAGGTGGTGTGCGTTTAAAAGGTTCGTTGGTGGGAACTCCCATGGTCAACACCATGATCTTGCTTATCGGAACCGTGCTTGCAAGCTGGATGGGTACCACCGGCGCCGCCATGTTGCTTATTCGTCCGCTTTTGCGTGCCAATGAACACCGTGGTATTTTTCATCTTCTTGGTGGCTAACATCGGCGGTTCTTTGACTCCGCTTGGCGACCCCCCCCTCTTTCTTGGCTTCCTCAGAGGCGTAAGCTTTTTCTGGACCACCGGCGCACTTTTAGTGCAAATGATTTTCTTATCAGTTGTCTTATTGGCTCTTTATTTTGTCATCGACACTTTCCTCTACAAAAAAGAAGGTAGCCCCGTACCGCCCAATGCCGGTACCGGCGAAAAACTTGGCCTCGACGGAAAAATTAACTTAATTTTCCTTGTCGGCGTTGTATTGAGCGTGCTTGCATCCGGTTATATTAAAATTCCCGGTATCACCGTTTTCCATGTAGGTGTGGAAGGCCAAAATATTTTACGTGACGTTTTATTGCTGGTGCTTGCCGGTTTGTCTTTGAAATTTACCACCAAGGAAAACCGCGACCTTAACGGCTTTAACTGGGCACCTATTGAAGAAGTAGCCAAACTTTTCTTGGGTATTTTCATTTCCATGATTCCATGCCTTGCCATTTTGCGTGCCGGTACCGACGGTGCCCTTGCTCCGCTTATTAAAATGGTGACCACCGAAGGCGGTGAGCCGGTCAACTACATGTTTTTCTGGGTAACGGGTATGCTTTCAAGCTTCCTTGATAATGCGCCTACCTACGTAGTTTTCTTTGAAACTGCCGGCGGTAATCCCCAAACCCTTATGGGTAACCTTTCCATGACCTTGACTGCCATTTCTGCCGGTGCGGTGTTTATGGGAGCCAATAGCTACATTGGTAATGCACCAAACTTCATGGTGCGCTCCATTGCAGAAGACCAAGGCGTTGCCATGCCTTCCTTCTTTGGTTATATGGCGTGGTCGTTTGGTATTTTGGTACCGCTTTTTGCCGTCATGACCTTTATATTCTATATATAAAGCTTAAAAAACATTAAATAATAAAACATTCAGACCTTTTGTATTTATTTACGATGGTCTGAATGTTTTATTTTTTGAAAAGAGTAAATACTTATGCGAAATACACATTGGGGCACAACAAAAACGGATTTTCTGACTTTATTCTTTTGTCGTTTGGGCATAGCCGGACTTGCGCCAAAAGCTCCCGGCACCGTAGGTACTTTGGTAGCTGCTTTGCTGGCACCTATATGTTTTTTACCCTTGCCCATTTTCTGGCGCATTGCTGTATTAATTCTCATTTTTTTTCTGGGCGCATTTGCCGGTACCCATGCAGAAAAGGTATTGCACAGTAAAGA
Organism: uncultured Desulfovibrionaceae bacterium; assembly: GCA_964369825.1. GTDB lineage: Bacteria > Desulfobacterota > Desulfovibrionia > Desulfovibrionales > Desulfovibrionaceae > CAYJAD01. Next base: position 2,590 of record CAYJHV010000038.1, read on the forward strand.
TCCCGGGCAAATTGTCATTGATGAATTAGTTGGTATGTGGATAACTTTATTGCCCTTTGCTTATCTTGGACTATATGAACTGAGCCTTGGATTTATTTTATTCAGAATTTTTGATATCTTTAAGCCTTGGCCCATAAAAGCATCGGAAAAATGGCTGCCAAGTGGTTATGCCATTATGATTGACGATGTCATTGCCGGTATTTTTGCCATGCTCTGCCTTATACTTTTAACGTAATGCAACGCAATATCTGTCAAGCCCGGCTAAATCTTTTCCCGTGTACACATTTTTCCATGCACCGTGAGCCATAAATAATTCACGTACTGCCACGCCTTGACTAAAGCCATGCTCCACAATGCAAATACCGTCATCTTTAAGAAGATTAAAGGCTTGCTCTGCAATGGCTTGCAAATGCCAAAGTCCATGCTCGTCCTTTTGTAAATCACAACGCAAACTTGGTACCAAGGCTGTCTTTGGTTCAAAATCACGAACATTTTTATTAAGCTGTGTAAATTCTTGTTCGCTGACATAAGGCGGATTGCTCAAAAGTATGTGCAAAGAACTTTTGGCAAATGGCAAATGGCATAAATCTGCCTGAATTGGCAGTACCTTCTGGGAAAGACCAAGTTTTTTGGCATTAAAAATAGCGACATCAAGAGCTTTTTCGCTTATATCCACCAAGAAGCCTTTGGAATTTTGCACATTTTGGGTAAAACTTAAACCAAGGCAGCCGGTACCTGTACCCACATCGGCAAAAATAATTTTTTCACTTTGCTTGCCCACAAGCTTAAGAGCTGTTTCAAGGAGGTCTTCGCTTTCCGGTCTTGGAATAAGCGTGTGTTTGTTCACTGAAAAATCCAGCCCGTAAAACTCTTTATAACCCACAAGGTAGGCAAGCGGTTCTCCTTTGGCATGGCGCAAAGCAAGAGCACACAGTTTTTCCCACTGCTCTGCACTTATACTGCTCCGGCTTTGGTTTATAAGCTCAATTGCTTCCAACTTTAAGACATGCATAAAAAGGCATTTACAGACCAAATGTGCGGCGTCGCTTCCGTTTTTATGCAAAAATGCGCCAAGACTTTGCTGTGCTGTCTTAAGATTTTGGGGAAAGGAGAAAAGTTGTTCGTCGTTCACCAAGAAACTATAAGAAAGAAATTGTCTTTTGTGAAGGGCTTTACCTTTACTTTCTTCTATTTTAAATGTAGTTAAAGCATTGGTATTAATCTAGCACGGGCTAGAAAGTTTTACATTTAAAGGAGATCTGAATTATGAGTGATTTACTTGCCGGAATTACCCCAACTTTGCTAATGGGACCTGGACCTTCTTCTGTAGCCAAAGAGGTTTATGCTGCCTTGGCTATGCCTACCATCGGACACCTTGATCCTTATTTTGTCACCATTATGGATGGCATTAAAGACCAATTGCGCACGGTTTTCAACACAAATAATGCCTTGACCATGCCCATGTCCGGAACAGGATCTGCCGGTATGGAAACATGCTTTGTAAACCTTGTGGAAAAAGGCGATAAAGTGCTTGTGCTCATCAATGGTGTTTTCGGTGTACGTATGCAAGACGTGGCAAGTCGCCTCGGTGCAGAAGTAGACGTACTTGAAACCCCTTGGGGAGAAGCGGTTGATCCTAATGCTGTGAAAGAAAAGCTTGCCGGCAATAAATATGATTTAGTAGCCCTTGTACACGCCGAAACTTCAACAGGTGTGCTTTCTGATGCTGCTGCCATCGGCGCTTTGGTTAAAGAGCACGGTGCCTTATTTATTTTAGACTGCGTTACTTCCCTTGGCGGGCTTCCGGTGCAACTTGACGACTGGCACGTGGATGCAACTTATTCCGGTACGCAAAAATGCCTCTCCTGCCCTCCCGGACTTGCACCCATTTCATTTTCTGACAAAGCACTTGAAAAATTAAAAGCACGTAAAACTAAGGTTCCCAACTGGTACTTGGATTTGTCACTTATTGCTTCTTATTGGGAAGGCACCACACGCACTTATCACCATACAGCTCCCATTAATATGGAATATGCCTTGTATGCTGCCTTAAAATTGGTGCTTGACGAAGGTCTTGAAAATGTATTTGCTCGTCATAAAGCCATGCATGATTTACTTGTTGCCGGTTTAAAAGATATGGGACTTGAAATGCTGGTTAAAGAAGAAGATCGCTTGCCCATGTTAAATGCCGTGAAAATTCCTGAAAGCGTGAGCAATGAAGCGGCTGTACGCACAGCAATGCTCAAAGAGCATCACATTGAAATTGGCTCAGGTCTTGGACCTTTAGCCGGAAAAATCTGGCGTATTGGTCTTATGGGACATACTGCGCACAAAGAAAATGTGGAAAGAGTGCTGAGCTGCTTGAAAAAGACCATTGGATAAATTAAAGAAGTTAGTGAAATAATGTAAAAGTTTTAAAATTCACTAATAAAATTATAAGCCCCCCATTTCTCACCAAAAATGGGGGGCTACTCTTCTGGTTCAGTTTTGTACATTATGTACCATTCCACAAATGTGTAAAGGTTATGGCAAAAGTGCCGAAAATACCTAACCAAAGTTTATAAAGTTATGAGCAATATCGCTGAGAACATTCGCCAAGGGTTAAAAGTAACGAGCTAAATTACCCAACTACAATTGCCAAGCATCAAGTTTGCGTCTGTGGTTTTTAATCTTAGCGCAAGGAACAATTCCTCAGTTTTTCAACCTATGTTACCAAGTTTTGATCCAGCAATCACTTTTGTGCAAACTCTTTTGCCATGCCTTTCAAAGCTGTAAGAAAAAAGTTTGCAAAGCTTAGATCTTATACGATTTTCAAAATGATACTGCAAATTTGCCGATATAAGCCTAAAAGTATGTAATAACAAAATGCAGTAATTGCAAAATAACACCGTTTGAGTTTTATAAAATCACTGACTCAGCCGTCTGAATAGTACTCCACCTTTGATTTGTAAATTCAAAGCAGTGGAGACTCACTTGCTTTGGAGTTTAACAGTGCAAACAAACTGCACTTCCCCCTATTCAAAGGTTGACTGTTTTCGCAGCCAACATACTAATTCCTTTCGGAATGACTATAAAAAATCCATTAAAGCAAAGTACACAAACTTGAATTAAACCATTAGGGTATTATAAACCTGTTCTCCTGCTCCTCTTCTCTGCCATAAAGTGCAAGGAAAGAAACAAATGCTCCAAAAGGAAATTATGCAATCCTTGCTTAAAGCAAAGTAAGGGGTGTAGAACAAACCTCTGTGACAAACAAGAGCCACAAAAGCATTGGTTCTTTACCAAAAGTTGTTTGTTGGAAGACAAAAAAGATAACCAAGAAAAGTGGTGAAACTCAGTTATGCCATTCACCGTCGCCTGTTTCATTCATCTAGCGCATTTCCACTAAGGTTTAGAAAAATTCAACAGGGTTATAAAGGAAGGATATGCCTATCATGCATCGGAGGAACTCTGTCCTCTTCTATATATAAGGTAATAACTGTTTAAGCTTTGGCAAGGCCTTTTTGAAAAATTTCATAAATATAAATTTGTCAAATAAAAAATGGAACTTTTGGGTTCACCCTCTTTGTTAATAAACATATCTTTATAAACATTCAACAACGTGGCTTTTGCCTTAACTCAGCAAAAACAAAAACTGACTAAAGGCAATAGCCACATTTAAGAAATAAAATAGTTGAATTTCAACTACATAGTCAAAGATAAGGCTTAAGCACTATTTATTTGCACTGTTCAACTCCGTAATAAGCGGATCTTCACCACTTTAAGTTTATAAATTCAAAGTGGAAATACCATATGATCATATGCTTACCGCCCGGTATGACTATAGCTGGTGGAACGATCTTCCACCGGCACTTGCGGAGCGTATTTATTTAAATGCTCCAAAACTTTGCGAATATCGTGCATTAACAAGTCCGCCATATCTCTGCTAAAGCCATGCCGAATGAGCGCGCGCATCACCACTAAATCGGGGCAATTTTTAGGCATACTGTAGGCAGGTAATTGCCAACCACGCATACGTAATCTTTCGGATACATCATATAAAGTATACGGAACTTGTGCATCCTTTTTCAATGTCCAAGTTAATGCCGGAATACCATTTTTACCCGCATGGATAAATTCAAAAATTCCTAACTTATCAAGTTTTTGAGCTAAATAATCCACGGTTGCGTAGCAAGCTTCATGTACCTTGGTGTAACCTTCTTTGCCAAGGCGTACCATGGTATAGTATTGAGCGATAATTTGTCCGCCGGGACGTGAAAAGTTAATGGCAAAAGTGGGAATATTATCACCAAGATAATTAACCCAAAAAATCAAATCTTCGGGTAAGTCGGTTTTTTCTCGCCATACAACCCAGCCCACTCCCAAGGGTGCAAGCCCAAATTTATGCCCGGACGCATTGATGGATTTTACCCTTGGCAAACGAAAATCCCATGGTAAATCCGGCACAATAAATGGAGCTAAAAAGCCACCGCTGGCAGCGTCCACATGGATTGGAATATCCAAACCTTTTTCTGCTTGCAATGCGTCAAGAGCGTCGCTGACAGCTTTTACAGGCTCATAAGCACCGGTAAAAGTAACGCCAAGAGTTGGCACGACGCCGATGGTATTTTCATCAACATATTTGAGCACTTCTTCGGGAGTCATGAGCAAGCGTCCTGCATCCATGGGGATTTCTCTCAACTCCACGTCCCAATAGCGGGCAAATTTGTGCCAGCACACTTGCACCGGACCTGTGACCAAATTAGCTTTATCATAGGGCTTTCCTTCTGCTTTGCGTTTTTCACGCCAACGCCATTTCATGGCCATACCACCAAGCATGGCAGCTTCGCTGGAGCCAATGGTAGAGCAACCTAAGGTATTAATTGGGGAAGGTGCTTGCCACAAATCTGCCAGCATACGCACGCAACGCATTTCAATGGCAGCAGTTTGAGGATATTCGTCCTTGTCGATCATATTTTTATCAATGCACAGATCCATAAGTTTATGGATTTCAGGATCTACCCATGTTTGGCAAAAAGTAGCAAGATTTTGGCGTGAATTGCCATCAAGCATCAATTCATCCTTCACGGCTTGATACACGGCTTGAGGAGATTTTTCTGCTTTTGGGAAAATAACTTGTGGCAAGATATGCTCTAAAGATACATCGGAGAAAACATCATCATTGGTTGCGAAAGTGTCTTTATTCATGGTGCTATCCTTATAAATTTTAATTTGAAGTTGAATCTTGAGTTTTCCAAGAAGGTTTTTTCATGGCCTGAATAAGTAAAGGTGCGCTGATAAATATTATCATACCGCTAGCCACAAGTGCTACGTAAATTAATGGATTACCTATGGTGAGCATGGAAGGCGGAAAGAACCCGACAATGAGAGCGAAACCCATACCCAAAATACCAATGCCGGAAATAAGCCACATACCGCACATACCTCCGGGAACTTTAAATGGTCTTTTTAAATCCGGTTGTGTGTAACGTAAGCGTAAAGCAGCAGCAAACATGAGTAAATACATGGTTAAATATAAAGTTGCTGTCATGGCTGAAAGTACGAAAAAAGCCACGGAAACATTTTCCATGACAAAATATAGCGCCGCCAATACAGTGACTACAACTAGCTGAATAAAGAGCAAAGTGACCGGAGCACCGCTTTTATTGGTTCGTGCCATAAATGGTGGCATTTCACCTTCTTTGGCAGTTTGTAAAAGACCTCGGCTTGGACCTGTAACCCAAGACATGACGCCGCCAATGGCACCAAAAGCCATGAGTAATCCCACAACGGGAATAAGGAAAGTCATATGAAACTTGGTGAGCAAAATTTTAAATGTTTGCATAAGTCCGGCGGTAAGGCTTATGTCATGAGCCGGAATAACGGCAGCTATGGCAAATGAACCAAGTATAAAGAGCACAATAATAATGCCGGAAGCCAAAAACATGGCAAGGGGGAAATTGCGAGAAGGATTGTCCATATCCGCTGCTTGCACGGCCTGCACTTCAACGCCGGCAAACAATAATACAATGCTGGCAAGAAAGGCGACGCTTCCAAGACCATCAAAATGCGGAAAAAAGCGAGCATGGCTATGTACCATGGTCGTTACGCCGTCTTTCACCACTTTTTCCACTTCAAGAGCAATGGGATTACCTTGATCTACCCACAATAAACCCAAAATTATAATGAATAAGCCCGGCAATAAAGTACCCAGCAAAACGCCGTAACGTGTTACCGAATTCACCGCCGTTGAACCTGCCAAGGCTACCGCCGTTGCTATCCAATACACAACCATAATCACGGCGCCGGTATAATATCCACTGGAAGCCAAAGAGTCATCCATGAAAAAATAAGCCAAACTTGAAGCCGCAAAAGCTAAAACTGTTGGGTACCAAACAACATTTTGAATCCATTGAAGCCAAATAGCAGTAAATCCCAGTTTAGGTCCAAAGGCAGCCTTAACCCAAGTGTAGACACCTCCGCTACTATCGGCAAATGCTGAACCAAGTTCAGCAGAAACCATTGCAGCCGGTAATAAAAATACCAGTGCCGCAAATAAAATGTAGAATAACATACCATAGCCTTCTGCGGCCATCATGGGTAAGCCACGTAAACTTACCACCGAAGCAACCGTCATTAAAGCTAAAGTTCCCACAGTAACTTTTTTTGCCATACTCATTACAATACCTCATGGTTAAA
>CAYJHV010000039.1:0-9140 GCA_964369825.1 uncultured Desulfovibrionaceae bacterium
AAAAGTTTTCCCCTCCCCCACAAGAAAAAATATCACTATTTTTGAATAAAGCAAGACACTAGTCACTAAAGCTAACCACTAACCACTAACCACTAAACCAAAGGATATTTATGAGTGCATCGCTTGGAGGAAAATCAGCTCTTACCGGCAACGGTACCTTGCTCATTTATTATGTCTGCGGTCTTCTGACTTTTGTCTTTGTTTTTCCTATTTTTATTGCGGCTATTGGTGCCCTTGTTTCACGCTCTGCTGCTCATAAAGAAGGTGCTCCTTTTGTCGTACAACATTGTACGTGGATTTTTCGAAGCATCTGGGTTTTTATTTTGATGCTTGGTGTGGTAATAGGCGGCGGAGTTATTTTTATGGGAAATGAATTTCCTACTATTCCTGATACTTCTCATATAGATAATTTTTCGGAGCTGTGGAGTGACCCTATTTTGCAAGATGCTTTGCAATATACCTTAGGCTTTGTCTTTGGCGTTATTATTATTGTCGGTTGGTTTTTGTACCGTATGTTATGTGGTGCTTTTAAACTTTTATGTTCGACGCCTTTACAAAGAATATAGGTAAATGGGCGATGGCATTTTCCGTAGCGGCTCCTTCCTTTGTTATTCCGGCATCTGTTGCTGACAATGCATATTTTTTAGCGCAAAAAGCAATAGAATATCCACAAATTCAAGAAATTGGCTTGTGCCTTTTTGAAACACAACCTTGTCTTGACTATACTGACAAAGATCTGCCCAAAGAGCTGGCAAAACTTCACTTTCGTTTCCATGTGCATTTACCCATGGATTTACCTTGGGATGCATGGGGTAAAAATACTTTGTCATCTTTGCACACCGAAGAAAATCTTTCCGGTTATAACGCAGGTGCTGCCGCGCTTAAAGTTATGCAAAAAGTCGCATTTCTCAAGCCGCAAGCAGCTATTTTGCATCCACCAAATTTTGCTTCTCGGGAAACACAGTTTCGCCTCTTGCAAGAGTTTGCCCTTGTATGGTATAAGGAGCTTAAGATACCTCTACTTTTGGAAAACATTCAAGGTGCGCCACTGTACACCTTACCGAAAGCACTTTTTCAGCATACTACATCAGGGCAAGGCTTTGGAATTTGTCTTGATATCGGTCATATGTTTACCTTTGAGCAAGAGGCTATTTTATCAGAAAAAGCATTATTGAATGCTGTAGGTATGGTACATTGGTCCGCTCCGGGCGAAGAACTTGGGAAAGATAAACATGCGTCACTACAGTTTTTTAGCTCAAAGCAAAGTGAGCTGATTATGCGCATGGTACCGCTTTTACCTAAAAATTGTACACACATGATAGAAGTTTTTCAGTGGCAGGCATTTAAAAACTCACTTCCTCTTTTACAAAAAATTTTGGAGCCTTAAGTATGGTGTCAAAAACACAAAGGACTTCTCAATTTCTGGCGTGGTTAAATTCTATTCCCAAGGATGAAAGTTGGTGCATACTTATCAGTGCCGATCCCGATGCCATGGGAGCTGCTATGGCACTTAAAAGAATTTTAGCACTAAAAAGACGTGATATTTCCATAGCCAGCATTAATACCGTCACTCGCCCCGACAACCTTGCCATGATTCGCTACTTGCGAATCCCTCTTTTGACTTGGAATCCTGAAATGCGTAATGATTTTCAGCGTTTTGCCATTGTTGATTCACAGCCGCATCACAATGCAGCTTTTGCGGACATACCATTTTCATTGATTATTGACCATCACCCATTGCCCGATGGCTATTGCCATTATGCAGAATACACCGACATTCGAGTCAATTATGGCGCAACCTGTACCATGATGCATGAGTATTTAAAAAATCTGGGCATTCGTCCCGGAAAACTTTTGGCCACCGCCATGCTTTACGGCATACGTTCCGATACGGCAACTTTTGAGCGCAGCGGTGCGGAAGCGGATTTTCGTGCCTATCAATGGCTTTCAAAATTAAGTGATGCCGCATTATTGCGCAGGATTTTACGCTCTGAATATTTACCTGAATGGTTACCGCTTTTTAGCCATGCTTTTCGGTCTTTGCGCAGTTGCTATAAGGGAGCCCATGCGCATGTGGGTAAGGTTAATTCACCGGATATGCTGGTGGCCATTGCAGACTTTTTTACTCGTGTACATGGTTTGCGCTGGGTGGCGGTGAGTGGTACTTTTGAGCAAACGCTGGTGGTTATATTTCGAAGCGACGGTTCGGTTAATATTGGTTCTGTGGCCAAACGACATTTTGGTACTATTGGTTCTGCCGGTGGTCATCGAACCATGGGACGTGCTGAAATTCCGCTTGAAAGTATTGGTGATGTGAATACAGCCGATTATGTATTTAAAAAACTTATGCCCAAACATAAGCGTAATCAAAATCAGGGAAAGGTTCAAGAAAAAATAAAATAAGTGTCACTAAAAAGGTATAAAAACCTTACTCCAAAGACCCTACGCAGTAAATTGCGCAGAGGTCTTTGGGTGTCAAAAAAATTAATCAATGAAACGAGCTATTTCTTCCACTTCCTTACGTGGTGTGGGAGCCACTGTTTCTGCAGGATAACCGTACACAATAAGCGCCGCCACAGTTTCACCGGCAGGAAGATCAGCAATTTGAGCAAGTTCTTTATCGTCAATGACGCCCATAATGCAGGTTCCAACACCATGAGCATGGGCTGCAAGGCAAAAAGTTTGGCAGGCGATGCCGGCATCAAAAACTTCCCAAATACCATCTTTGCTGGTGGCAAAACCTTCTTTTTCAATGTCAAGCTTGCCACTTTTACCATTTACAACACTTAATATGGCAACATTTTTTGCTTTTTTAAGAGTTGCAATGTTGTAGGTAAAGTCCAAAACACCACGAGTAATGAGCTGAGAAATTTTTTCGGGATTGGTGATAAAAGTATAGCGTGCCACTTGATAATTTGCCCATGACGGCGCAAAGCGTGTGGCATCCATAATTTTTTGCATCACTTCCTTACTGACCACTTCGTCTTTGTAATTGCGAACACTTCTGCGTTCCTTTAAAAGTTCAATACCTTTAGTATTTTCCATGACTTTCTCCTATGAATTGTATTCTGTTAATTCATGTATTTGCATTTTAAGGACAATATCTTTGGTTACTTCAATGTGACGCTTAAGGTGCTCACTTTGCATATGATTTTGCCAATCAGCATGGCTTTCCCATACTTCATAGAAAACAAAAATATTTTTATTTTCATTGTCTTCGTGGAAAAGATATTGCGTACAACCTTTTTCTAAGCGTGTTGGCGCAATGAGCTCAATGCACGCAGCGCGCACAAGTTCACGAGAGCCTTCTTTGGCTTCTACAATGGCTACCAATTGTAATGGTTTATTATTTTCTGACATACTATACAACTGTTATATTTAAAAAGGGAAATTGTCCATGTCGCTGGCTTCGGAAGGGAAGGGCGACCCTTCAGCGACTTGACCTTGATTATTTTGCCTTGGCGCAGATTGTCTGGGTTGACCGGAGGCACCGAAGTTTTCACTGCCATACCCACCTTGACCCATCTGTCCGCCATCATTCATAAAACCACCGGAACCATCTTGACCGTATGAACCGCCGCCATAACCGCCTTGATTTCCTTGACCATATTGACCACCTGAACCTTCGCCTTTTCTGTCCAAAAATTGCACACGTTGCGCTTTGATTTCTGTGGTATAGCGATCGTTTCCTTGCTGGTCTTGCCATTTTCTTGTTTGTAACGAACCCTCAACATATACGAGAGAACCTTTGAATAAATAGTTTTTGCAATTTTCAGCAGAGCGTTGAAACACAGTGACTCTATGCCATTCAGTGCGTTGCACTTTATTGCCGTCCTTATCTTGATAAGATTCATCGGTGGCTACGCTCAAATTGCAAACAGGTGCTCCCGAAGGTAAATATTTAAGATCAGGGTCAGCGCCAAGACGCCCGATTATTTGAACTTTATTTAACATATTAACTCCTTAATCGAGTATAATTTTAGCTGTTTATAGGCAATGCCGCAAAGTCTTTTTCTAAAGTGTGTAAAACATCTTCCAAGGCATCGCTTAAGGTATTGGCTTTGCGAGGATCCCAATCGGCAAGGGCTGCTTCTAATTCTTTGGTGGTTTTCATGGCAAGTTGGATATTGTCCCCAAGGGTTTGCACTCGCTTTTCGCTCCATTTCATAAATTGTAAGCCATCATACAAGCGATACACCAATTCCACAACACCAAGTTTTGCTTCAGAACTTGGAATAGTTTCGGCTAAATCCATAAGTTCAGGCCATAATTTTGTGGGCAAAGTATCGTCCCAAGTCACCGCAGAAACACGAATTTGCAAAGCTTTTCCCATGATTATTTTTCCTGCCATTCCGTTTGTACACGCAAAACCACTTCTTCAATGCCTGCCAATTGATCGGGAGGGCACACACCAATAAGAGCTTGCTCGGCATCAACATTTTCCGTGTGTTTAAAATATATGGCATAAATAAGACCTGAAGGTCCACTGTAATGCAAAGGAGCTTCTCTTTTCATACGAGACATGATAAATAATTCCATACCTTCGGTAACAGAAACAGATTGAGAACCGGAAGCACGAATTTTCTTATCCACTTCCGGAGTAAAATAATATTTTGCACGCTCGGGAGCTTTAAAAAGATATAAAGTTTGCTTTAATATTTTTTGTACCACTTCTTTCTTGGTTAAAAAGTGCCGCACGGTTAAAAGGAGCGTACCGGCTTCTACAAATTGCCCTTCCAATTCCTTATGAATGGAACATACTTCACCTTTTTCCGGTGCGGTGATGGGCTTTGGATTATGCTCTCGCTCAATGGTAACAAGCTTTGAACCGGGCTTTTCCTTCCACATGCCTTGCGGGCCATGCACCTTGCTGCCTTCTTCAATGTCGGCAAAGGTGATTAACCCCGTATGTGGCGCACGTACAAGCACTTCCTCATAGGGCGAAGCTTTAATTTCATCTAATAGCGCACTGACATTTAGCATAAGTTTTTCCTAATATTTATCTATAGTATACATTGCGTCCGCCAATGGTGAGCAGCGCTTGCTTAAGATTTGCACGAACATGTCGTCTATCCCAAATGCCTTGAATGTGTCCTCGTGAAAGAGCATTGCTGGAGCGATGATAGTCCGGCGGAATGTCAATGCCGGTGGTTTCCTTGATGACGCCGGGACCTGCAAAGCCAAGGTTGGAAGAGCGCACAGCAAATTGATAGGGTGAACAACCAAGAAAACTTGCCACGGGACCGGCGAATGAGTTGGTATCGTACAGCACCATATACAAGCCGCCATTGTCAATATAACGACGCACAGCCACAGTACATCTTGGCATCTGAATGACACCGTGAGTTCCTTCTTGAATGCGTATGCCGGCGGTACCATGTACATAGGCAATGAATGGATAACGCTTTTTCATAGCAAGTTCACAGGCTTCCACGAATTTTTGACCTTCTGCCGCACCTACGGAGCCGCCACGAAAAGTTCCCATGAGCATGGCAACAATGACTTTTACCCCGTCAATTCCGGCTTCAAAGGTCATGCAGCCACTTTTTGCGCCGGTTTTTTTCTGTGCATCGTGGATACGTAAATCAAAATCACGAAAACTCAGAGGATTTCCGGCTTCAATGGCGGCATTAAATTCAAAAATCGAACCTTGGTCAAAGACATTGCGTACATACCATTCCGGTTCCATGGGGAAATGATGTCCACAATAACTGCAAACGCCTGCAAACTCTGCAAAAAGGTCAGGTCCCCACAAATCAAGGCAACCATGCTTGGACGCATTTGGGCAAGTTATGGTTCGGTCAATTTTGTAACGCGGAGAAATGTAATGCCAGCGACTCACTCTTCCTTCGTCCACCCAAGCAGAAAGCTTTGTAAGGGTATCTTCTTCCGTTTTTTTGCTTTTAGAGCTACCCACAATGCGCTTGAAAGGTGACAAAATACGTCCTTTCATTATTTGATATTCATTGTGTACTTCTTCCCAAAAAAATTCCACTTTGCGTTGATGATTACGATAAAAATCATATTTTACTTTGTTCCAACGCATAACCATGGCCCCGGTAATGCTACGCCACATTTTGGTATGCCACGGTCTGTGATCTCGACAGGCAGAGCGTGAAAGACGCAAAAATTTCTCTTGGCGTAAATCAACCAAACGATTTTTATTCCCGTCAGAAAGCCCCCAACGCATGTAACGCTCTTCAAGGTTAATGGTTTCATTGCGACGGCGTGAAATGGCAATTTCACGTAATATGGGCATTTTTCTGCTGGAAAGCACTACTTCGTCGGTGGTACGAATGATTTCTTGACGCAAGGAACGGAAAAAATCAAAATGAGTAGACCTTGCGCCCAAGGTGGGTTCTTGCACTATTTTGTCAATATAGCCAAAATTTAGATTATCTTGAGCTGTTATATGCAAAGCTTCGGCGCAATATTCTATAAGTTCAGGGCTTGCACGCTCACCTTGCTTGATGCGTCCTTCAATGGCAGCAGCTCCTTCGGGAGAAATAACCGAATAATAACCATGAGAAAGCATAAGGCGTCTGTCAGCAAGACCAATGGCTTCCGCACCGCCGGATCCACCCTCAGAAATGATGGCGATAACCGGTACACGTAATTTTGCCATACCATAGATATTTCTTGCAATTTGTTGCGCTGCACCGGGATAATCTTCCACAGGAAAGGAACCAGGGGTAAAGATAAAGGTATGAATAGGTATGCCTTCGGCCTCTGCAACACGCATATATTGCAAGGCCTTGGCATTTCCCCATGGCTTTACGGAACCGCCGTTGCGAAATTCGGCCCCATGTCCTTTTTCTTGTCCGATTACCATAACTGATTGGTGAAAAGTTTTTTTGCCACGGCGTCTGGTGATAATTGCTCTGGCAATAAGCATACTTGGATCAATGCTATATTCGTCTTGCCCGCCAATTTCCGTAAAGTTATCGTAGACATTTTCCAAAACATCACGAAGGCAAATACGTTGAGGGTGGCGCACTATGCGCACTTTATCCATGGGAGTAATTTCTGTTTCAAGCTTGCGTTCGATAAAAGCAAACAATTCTTCCACGGTGACAACTTCTGTATGTGGGTCGTCACTTATTCCATCAGTGAGCCTGAGGGTAAGTTGCTCAAGTTTTTCCTTAAGCAAAGTTACTTTATCCTGATGTTTGTCTACAAAAATATCTTGTATATATATAAGCCTATCATTAAGGCTTTGTAAGCGTTTTTCTACTGAATTATCCATAATAGGCCTTTAGTCGTTAAAAACATATTAAAAACGTAATATACGTTGAGTATTTTCCCTAAGAAAATGAATATTTGATTTAAGGGATTCACCGGCAGTATTATGCCCCTGAAGGGTAAGTGAATTTAAAAATTCCACGCCTCGAGCCTTGACCTCATGAATGTCTTTTCCCCAAACTATACCAAGAGCAAGGTTTGGGTCAAATTCCGTTGGTATTACATAGGGTTTATCTGTTGGTACGTGGGTTAGCATGGTAAGCCAATCTTGCTTTTTCCAATTGTAATTGTCAATGGTACCCACCCAAGGGGAGAAGCGATTTTCCGGATCTTCGGCAATGAGACGATATTCAATACCAACGCCTTCAAAGGAAATATCTTCCTGTGTATAACCCAGTGGATCGCCAAGTCCAATGCGTATTTGTTCTGCAAGTAAATCCACTTCACCAAGAGCAAGTCGATCTTTTACGCTGGAAATTCTTGCCGATACTCCATTTTCCACCTGAATACGTGTATTGACTTCCATGAGGAAAGGTTCACCGTCTCGGGTTACAATCCATTCCCATGTGCCTACATTGTCATAGCCCACTTTGCGTGCCATGGTCAGTGAATATTGAATAATATCTTTCAATACTTTGGCAGCATCGAAAGTATATTCAATATTGTCAGGGTCAAAACCGGGTGCAATTTCTATACGTTTTTGTAATCCTGTGGATTGTATAGAGCAATTGCGTGTGCCAAAGTGTACGGGATTTTTTCCCGTGCGGTCTGAAACTATTTGAACTTCAAGGTGATTGAAATCCATAACCCTTTGCTCTATGAGAACGCCTTCGTCCTTAAATTGACGCAAAGCATAATTGCGTACACGGCGATATACCGAGCGGAAGTTGTCAATATCATAGACTTCTTCAATACCCATTCCCCCGCCGCCGGCAGAAGCTTTCACAAGCACCAAGGGCTGTTTTATTCCACGGTTAATTTGGAATTCAAAAACGGTACGGGCAATTTTTTCAGCTTCCATCTCATCATAAATGGGACGGTCAGAACCCGGTACGGTGGGAACACCAAGGCTACGTGCAAGTCTTTTGGTATTGATTTTGTCTCCGAGTTCACGAATAATTTTCCAAGACGGACCAATAAATATCAATTTACGATCTCTTTTGGTAACACGTCTTGCAAAGCGAAAATCCTCGGCAAAAAAACCATAACCGGGGTGAATGGCAGTGCACTCGGCATCATCCGCCACAGCAACGATTTCGTTGGCATCATGATATGATGAAACCTTATAAAGATTTTTTCCGCCGCCTAATTTTTGTGCCAATTGCACATGCTCTGAAGCCTCATCTTCCGACGTGTAGATGCAGGTAAAAGCCACACCAAGTTTGTAGCAAGCTCTTGTGATGCGCATGGCAATTTCACCACGATTAGCCACAAGAACTTTTTGTTGAGTTAGATCCATTGAAATCCCTTATATGTATACAAACAAAACAAAAGACACGACGAAGCGCACCTTCTTAAAGAAAGTGCGCAGTCGCATCTTTAATTAAAGTTTACTTACTTCGATAATGCGTTTTTGAATTTCCAAAACAAGCTTATCAAGTGAATATTCTTGACGTTCTGTTAAATCCACAAAATTACAAGCCACAATGCCTTGTGCTGTGCTGCGTATCACCCTTGCTCGTATATCCGCAAGGATAATGCGCTGGCGAATTTCCAATTGCAAAGTCAAGACATGCCCTTCTGCCAAAATTTTCTTTGGCATTTGGAAAGCACAACCGGTAACACTCAAGTCCACAACGTTATATACATTGTTCCCTTTGTTTAGGCGAACTTCTATACCGTGAACATTGGTACGATACGCATGTCTTTGGGTTTGCACATCCTCATCCATCGTAAAA
>CAYJHV010000040.1:0-9110 GCA_964369825.1 uncultured Desulfovibrionaceae bacterium
CGTACAGCTCGTGAGGCTGTGGAACGTTCATTACAATACGCTTATGTTGGGCGTGAGCATCGCAAACGTGAATTCCGTAAACTTTGGATTTTGCGTATCAATGCCGGTGTTCGTGAACACGGTTTATCCTACAGCCGCTTCATTCACGGTTTGGCAAAGGCTCAAATTACGCTTAATCGTAAAATACTTGCCGATATGGCAGTGCGTTCCAAGGAAGATTTTGCCAAAGTGGTAGAACTTGTCAAAAAAGCACTTAGCTAAAAGTAAGTGCTTCATGAAAATGAACATCTAATTATTTATATATTTTATAATCAGTATTCATAAATATTCATGAAGATATGCTTATTGGGCGCATTAAGATAAAGTTTAATTGACTTTAGACAATATATTTCGCTTAACAAAGGTTAAGTGAGTTTTGCAAGCCCTTTATCCATCGGTAAAGGGCTTGTTATGCAAAAAAATAATTAATTTTCATATATTTTAAGGTAAACCATGGATCTTCTTTCAGCACTTGATGCGCTTGTTCCTCAATTGGAAAATGGACTTGAAAAAGCACAAGACCTTGAAGCCTTAGAGGCTTTACGCATAGAATTTTTAGGTCGTAAAGGGGCAGTTGCTCAAATCATGAGCCAATTACCCAAACTTGAAGCCGAAGCCCGTCCGGCTGTGGGACAAAAAGCCAATGAAGTCAAAATTCTTCTCAATTCACTTTTTGACCAAAAAAAGAACAGTCTTGAGGCAGCGGTGGAAGCCAAAGCTTTGGCACGCTTTGACGTTGGCAAACCGGCTCGTAGACCATGGCAAGGTTCATTGCATCCCGTAACCTTGGTTATGGAAGAAATTTGTGATATTTTTAAGCGCCTTGGTTATGAAATCATGTCAGGTCCCGAAGTGGAAACCGATTATCACAACTTTGAAGCTTTAAATCTTGCTCCCGAACATCCTGCCAGAGACATGCAAGATACTTTATATGTTGCCGAAAAAGTGGTTATGCGTACCCATACCTCACCTGTACAAGTGCGTACCATGTTACAAAAACGCCCTCCCCTAGCCATTGTTGCTCCCGGAAAAGTGTATCGTCGAGATTCAGACATAACGCATACTCCCATGTTTCATCAAGTGGAAGGACTTTTGGTTGACAAAAAAGTCAGTATGGCAGAATTACGTGGCACACTTACAGCTTTTATGCGCGGTGTTTTTGGTCAAAATACCAAGGTACGTTTTCGTCCAAGCTTTTTTCCCTTCACCGAACCCTCTGCCGAAGCCGATATTTCTTGTTGCATTTGCGGCGGTCAAGGACATATTAAAAATGAAGTTTGTCGTGTGTGTAAGGGAACGGGCTGGGTGGAAATCCTTGGTTGCGGCATGGTTGACCCGGAAGTATTTAAGGCTGTGGGTTACGATGCAGAAGAATTTACCGGCTTTGCCTTTGGGCTTGGAGTGGAACGTGTGGCCATGCTCAAATACGGCATTGGCGATTTACGGATGTTTTTTGAAAATGATGTACGTTTCCTTTCGCAATTTGCCTAAATCTTTGTTTGTTCTTGCTTTGCTAACCGCTCT
Organism: uncultured Desulfovibrionaceae bacterium; assembly: GCA_964369825.1. Taxonomy (GTDB): domain Bacteria; phylum Desulfobacterota; class Desulfovibrionia; order Desulfovibrionales; family Desulfovibrionaceae; genus CAYJAD01. The sequence goes on from CAYJHV010000040.1 coordinate 1,564, forward strand.
GAGTGCCGGAACGCTTACTTTTGCCTCCACGGCCAATGCCAATGCGCCTTATTCCGGTGTAAATCAAAGCGGCAAACATCAATATGGTCCCGACGGTCAGGGTAAACCCTTAAGCGGTTCCACAAAATATGCAAGTCCCTTGGATGCCTATGGTAATCCCATTGTCCCCTTGGAAGAAAAACCCAGAAAAGTGCCCATTGAGCGCACCTTAAAAATGCCAAAACCCACCCGTCCTTTGCCTGATTTGCCGGAAGAACCACTGAGTTGGTAAGTGATTTTATTTTTTTAACATAATATATAAGGTATTCATTATGCTATTGAGTCTGAAATGGCTGAGAGAATTTGTCCCCTTTACGGGCAGTGCCGAAGAATTAGGGGCACGTTTAACCATGCTTGGTCTGGAACTTGAGGAAATAGTCCGTCCTTTTGACGACATAGCAAATATTGTCATCGGTCATGTCTTAAGTTGCGAAAAACATCCCGAAGCCGATAAACTTTCGGTATGTACTGTGGACGTGGGCACAGGTGAATCTTTGTCCATAGTATGCGGTGCGCCCAATGTGGCTCAAGGTCAAAAGGTACCGGTGGCCACGGTGGGAACCGTTATGCCCGGTGGTTTGGTAATTAAAAAAGCAAAATTACGGGGTGTGGCATCTTTTGGCATGATTTGTTCCGAACGTGAATTGGGGCTTTCCGAAGATCACAGCGGCATCATGGTTTTACCGGAAGACGCTTCCGTTGGTATGAAGTTCGTTGAATATTTTGACATGGATACTGAAGTTTTAGATATCAGTATTACGCCAAACCGTGCCGATTGCACATCGGTGCTCGGTCTTGCCCGTGAAGTGTCCATGGCATATAATTTACCATTAAGCTTACCGGAAATTAATTTAGAAGAAGTCGGCGATGATTGCAGTAACGACATTGCCATTCATATAAAAGATGCTGACCTTTGTCCTTTATATCAAGGACGTATACTTGAAAATGTGCGCATTGCTCCTTCACCGTATAAAATGCGTTATCGTCTCATAGCCAGCGGCATTCGTCCCATTTCCAATGTGGTAGATGTAACTAATTACATACTTTTGGAATGCGGACAACCCTTACACGCCTTTGACAAGGATAAAATTCAAGGTGCCTGCATTAAAGTAGAATGTGCCACAGAAGGTGAAAAATTAACCACGCTGGATGGACAAGAAAGAACTTTATTGGCGCAAGATTTGACCATACGTGATGCCGAAGGCGCCGTAGCTTTAGCCGGTGTTATGGGTGGTCTTGATTCGGAAATTGTGGATAGTTCCAAGGCAGTTTTCCTTGAAAGTGCAGTATTTAAACCGGCTTCCATACGCAAAACGGCAAGACGTCTCGGTTTGCACAGTGAAGCTTCCTACCGTTTTGAACGAGGCGTTGACCAAGAGGGTAATACCTTTGCCATGAACAGAGCCGCCTATCTTATGCAAAAATATTGTTTTGCCACGGTGCGCAAAGGTGTTTGTGTAGCAGAACCTCGTCCTTTCAAGGCGGCGCAAATGATTTTTCGCCTTGCTCGTGCCAATGATCTTTTGGGCTTAAGCATTGCCCAAGGGCTTGATGCAACTTTTTGCGAAAAGGTGCTCAAGGGTCTTGGGTGCAACGTTGACACAAGCTCTGCCGACGCATGGCAAGTTATCGCCCCCTCATGGCGTCATGATATGGAAAGAGAAGCTGATCTCATTGAAGAAGTTGGTAGAGTCTATGGTCTTGATAATATTGAACCTGTGCTACCTGTTGTTCGCCACACCCTTGAAAATGCCGGAAAGCAGGTTTCGGTCTTTGATTTTTGGTCAATGCTTAAAAATTGGGGACGTGGTCTTGGCTTAAACGAAGCGATAAATTACAGCTTTGTTGGACATAAAGATTTAGACTTTCTTCATTTACCACAGGAAAATCGTGTGTCCATAGCCAATCCTCTTTCCGCAGAACAAGATGTTTTGCGCACAGCTCTGGCTCCCGGTTTACTTATGACTTTGCGCAATAATTTGGCACAAGGAGCTACAGGTTTACGCATTTTTGAATTGGCACATATTTTTAATGCCGATGCAAGCAGCGAAACCACAGTGCGGGAAGAAGGACGCCTTGGGCTTATGCTTTATGGACAGCGTTTTGACGGCACTTGGCCTCAGGTAGATGCAGACGCAGACTTTAGTGACATGAAAGGTCTTGTGGAACACCTTTTTACCTCTTTACATTTGGGAAATGCGTCTTATGCTTTAGAAGAAGGACATGGTTATTTCATGCCTGCGGTGAAAGTTACCATAGGCAATGAACAACTTGGCACTTTGGGACGTGTTCGTCGTGAGATGGCTGAAAGCTTTCATGCCAAAAAAGATGTATGGCTTGCTGAAATTGATTTACAAAAACTTCGTGCCCTTGTGGATAAAGCCGGCATAACTTTTAACGCACTTCCGCATTTTCCGCCGGTACGCCGTGATATTAACGTGATGACCGACGGTACGGTAAGTATTGATGCCATAAAGGATTGCGTGGCAAAACTAAAAATAGCTTTGCTTGAAAACTTACAAGTTATTGATATTTTTGAACCCAGCGACGTTGAGCGTAACATCACCTTTCGCTTGACCTTGCGCCATACTCAACGTACCTTGAAGGACAGCGAAGCGGACAAAGAAAGAGAAAAAATTGCAAAGGCGCTTATGGATCAGCTCAATGTACGCATTTAAATAAAAAAGCATACTTCATATATTTTGAATACTTAAATCATTAAGTTTATAATTTAAATAATTATAAAAAGTTTATTTATCAAAATTGTATGAAGACATACTTAACAGGCTGTTTAAAAACTGTAATCTGCGTTGTCAGCGGAAAAAGTCAATTTTTTTGCATGTCTCATACATTGCACATCTTGGCTTTTTCCGCTCCCACGCACCTTCGCACCCTAACGGAGGAGCACACTTCATAAATATATAAAAATCAAATTGTTCTTCTTTTAAAATAATGATTTATGAAGAATTTATTTATCAAATATTTATGAAAACATGCTTACTGTTTTTAAACAGTCCATCCTAAATCAACTTTTTCAAATGGTTATTAACAGGTTTTAATCCCGCATAGGGGCATAGCCGAGAAAATGGGGAAATGGGCATGACTGAAAAAACATATCGCATCGGAGAAGTTGCGGAGAGTTTGCAGCTCAAAAACTATGTTTTGCGTTTTTGGGAAACGGAATTTCCACAGCTTGAACCCTTACGCACAGAAAAAGGACAAAGGCTATATACCGAATCCAACGTGGAATTATTAAAACTTATCAAAACCTTGCTACATGAACAAGGCATGACCATCGAAGGAGCAAGGCGCATCCTTGACACCCAAACCTCATCCATTGAACCGCTTTTTATCATGAAAGCATCTGCTCTTGATAATGAAAGAGAAATCGGCACAGTTCCCTTGGAAGATAATTCCATGATGGATGACATACGCAAAGAACTCTTGGCCATGCGAACGCTATTACAATAAAGAGACAACACTTATGATTCTTTCTCCCTCCTTACTCAGTGCAGATTTTGCCAATCTTGGTACAGAATTACACGAACTTGAAAAATCCGGTATAAAATGGATACATCTTGATGTTATGGACGGTCAATTCGTCCCCAATATAACTTTTGGCCCGCCTGTTATTGCCGCTTTGCGCAAACATAGCGGGCTTTTTTTTGACGCTCATTTGATGATTGAGGCTCCGGAACGCTACCTTGAAGATTATCAAAAAGCCGGCGTTGACATGTTGGTCGTCCATGCCGAAGCCACAAAACATCTGCAACGTACCTTGGTACGTATCAAGGAGCTTGGTATGCAATGCGGCGTGTCCTTAAATCCGGCAACGCCGCTCACTGCTCTTGAATATATTTTAGATGATGTGGACATGATTCTTCTTATGAGCGTAAACCCCGGATTTTCCGGTCAAAAATTTATTCCTGCCACCTTTGAAAAAGTTCGTCAATTACGCACCATGCTCAATAAAGCCGAAAAAAAAGACTTACGCATTCAGGTAGATGGCGGCGTTGACCCTGATAATATAGCCTCGCTCATCGATGCCGGTGCCGATGTTTTTGTCTCAGGCTCTGCTTTTTTTTCAAAACCTCCCTATGCTGAGCGTTTGCAAACTTTTATAAATGCTGCGGCTCTTGCCTCCCGTAGTCCCATATAAATTCAATGCATTAAATTTACAATTGAAATACACAACGTGATATGTGCATAATATTAAATTTTTTAAGGCAAAACTAAAAATTGTTTTGCACAATACTATAAAAGTTAAAATAAAAAAAGTCATTTTAATTTTAACTTAGAATTTGATAACTTTAAATGAAAGGAAAAGACCATGCTTGATCGTCAATATCTTGCTCATGCCCTACGTTTTTTAGCCATTGATGCCGTGAATAAAGCTAACTCCGGACACCCCGGTGCCCCCATGGGCATGGCAGATATGGCCGAAGCACTTTGGAGGCATCACCTCAAACATAATCCGGCAAACCCACAGTGGCTGGACAGAGACCGTTTTGTGCTCTCCAATGGGCATGCTTCCATGCTTATGTATGGACTTTTGCATCTTACCGGCTATGAGCTTAGTATGGATGACATAAAAGACTTCAGGCAATTGGGATCAAAAACTCCCGGGCATCCGGAATGTAACAGCACAACTCCGGGCGTTGAATGTACCACCGGCCCCTTGGGTCAAGGTTTTGCCATGGCTGTTGGTATGGCACTTACCGAAAGACATTTGGCAGCAGAATTTAATCGTGGCGAGCATGTCATTGTGGATCATCATACCTACGTCTTTACCGGCGACGGCTGTCTTATGGAAGGCATTACCCATGAGGTCTCTTCTCTTGCAGGTACCCTTGGGCTTGGTAAACTCATTGTGCTTTATGATGCCAACGGTATTTCCATTGACGGAAAAATTGAAGGTTGGTTTAACGAAGACGTGGTTGCCCGCTACAAAGCCTATGGTTGGCAAGTTATTGATGGTGTAAACGGTCACGATGCCGCTGCCCTTGACCGTGCGATTTTTGCCGCCAAGGATGAAGAAAGTAAGCCTACACTCATTATTTGCCATACGCATATCGGTTATGGTTCGCCAAAAAGCGACAGTGCCAAATGTCACGGTGCTCCTCTTGGAGCAGAAGACAGGGCAAAAACAGCCACCAAGCTGGGTTGGGAGCATGAACCCTTTGTCATTCCCCAAGATATTATGGAAGAGTGGAGCTGTAAGGATCGGGGAGCAGTGGCTGAATCTGCTTGGAAAAATCGTTTTGCCGCTTATGTCCATGAATATCCTCAATTGGCTCAAGAATTTTTGCGCCGTATGGATGAAAATTTACCTAATTCGTGGCAAGCAACACTTGAACTTGCCATCGCCGCCTGCAACAATGACCAAGAAAGTATTGCATCTCGAGTGGCTTCTCAACGTGCTCTTGATGTCCTCAGCCCCATCTTGCCGGAACTTATGGGCGGTGCCGCAGATCTGGCTGATTCTGTCTGCACCAAGAGTAAAAGCAGCACGGTGTTGGATAAAGAGAATTACGGCAATAATTTCATCTATTACGGAGTACGTGAATTTGGCATGTGTGCCATGATGAATGGTATGATTTTACACGGCGGCGTCATTCCCTATGCCGGAACCTTTATGGTTTTCTCAGATTATGCCAAAAATGCCATACGTTTATCAGCAATTATGAAAAAGCGTGTTATCTTTGTTCTCACCCATGATTCCATTGCCGTGGGCGAAGACGGTCCGACACATCATCCCATCGAACAATTGGCATCATTACGTTTAACTCCCGGTGTGCATGTGTGGCGACCTTGCGACAGCATGGAAACACTTATGGCTTATAAATGTGCTTTGGAAGACAAAAAACATCCGCAATGTCTTGCGCTCTCACGTCAAGTGCTCCCCTTTACACAACGCAGTAAAGAACAAATAGAAAATATTGTGCGAGGCGGCTATATTTTATGGGATTGTGTGGGCACACCCGATATTATACTCATAGCCACCGGTTCAGAAGTACCTTTGGCCATGCAAGCTGCGGTATTGCTTAAGGAAGAAGAAGGTGTTAAGGTGCGTGTAGTGTCTATGCCCTGCGCCGAAGTTTTTGATACTCAAGACGCCGATTATCGTGAAAAAGTTTTGCCAAAAAATGTTCGTGCCCGTATGGCCATTGAAGCCGGTTCTGCCGATTATTGGTATAAATACGTAGGTCTTGACGGCGCCGTTGTGGGCATGAATTCTTTTGGAAAATCCGCACCGGCACATGTTGTGGCACATCATTTTGGTTTTAGTGTGGAAAATGTTGTGGAAAAAGCGATGGAAATCTTATAACCTAGGAATTTTTACATGTTATTTTTGAAAGATGCAGATATTAAAGGTAAAAAAGTAGTTATCCGTGAAGATTTAAATGTCCCCTTAAAAGACGGTACCATCAGCAATGATAAACGTATTCGTGCGGCAGTGCCAAGTATACAAATGGCATTGGAAAAAGGCGCGGCCGTTATCCTTCTTTCTCACTTGGGACGTCCCACAGAAGGACAATTTGAAGAAAAATTTTCATTGAAACCCATAGCAGCACGCCTTGAAGAATTATTGGGCGTACCCGTAGATTTTGCCGCCGATCTTGAAAGTGTCGATGCCAAAATCGGACAAGTGGTGTTGTGCGAAAATGTACGCTTTTTGAAAGGCGAAAAGAAAAATGACCCCGAATTGTCCAAGCGATATGCGGATCTTGGCGATGTTTTTGTCATGGACGCTTTTGGCTCGGCACACAGAGCTCACGCCAGTACCGAAGGGGCAGTACGTGCGGCCAAAGAAGCCTATGCCGGACCGCTTTTGGCAGCAGAACTTGAAGCCTTCGGTCAAGTGCTCAATGCTTCCAAAACTCCCTTGGTGGCCATCATCGGCGGCTCAAAAGTTTCCACAAAATTGGCATTGCTCGAAAATCTTATCCCCAAAGTGGACAGACTCATCGTGGGCGGCGGCATTGCCAATACCTTCCTTGCCGCAGCCGGTTACGCTGTGGGTACTTCTCTCTATGAAGCAGATCTCATCCCCGAATCCAAACGCATTCTTGCCATGGCCAAAGAACAAGGCAAAATATTGCCCCTGCCAAGCGATGTGGTGGTAGCCCCTGCCCTTGCTCCCAATCAAAGTGTCAGTACCGTCAACGCAGACGCCGTACCCGCCGACCAAATGATTCTTGATGTGGGTCCAAAGACCATTGAAGAATACAAAAATCTCTGCAAAGATGCCGCTACCATCATCTGGAATGGTCCCGTTGGTGCTTTTGAAACAGAACCTTTTGGTGAAGGCACCAAGGATTTGGCACAAGCTTTAGCAGAAGGAAGCGCTTTCGTGGTTGTAGGTGGCGGCGATTCCGTGGCTGCTGTGGAGCAATACGGACTTGCCGACAAGATGGGCTACATCTCCACCGGCGGCGGCGCATCCCTTGAGCTACTCGAAGGTAAAATATTGCCTGCCGTAGCAGCACTTGATGCTCGTAAATAGT
>CAYJHV010000041.1:0-8924 GCA_964369825.1 uncultured Desulfovibrionaceae bacterium
ATTTTTTCCGGGGGAAAACCTTTTGTGAACAAAAGGTTCTTCCCCCGGACCCCCTTTCCAAAAAACTTCCACGCGAGTTTTTCTTACGAAAAACTCTTTTATAAATATTTAAGCAAAATAAAGTTCCGGAGCAGATTTAAATAGACATTTTTTCAACTTGTTGAAAAAATGGCGCATTAAGGTTTCCAAAGGGGATTATCCCCTTTGGCGGGGTGCTGGGGCGTAAGCCCCCTCTTTAAGAAGAGCGGAGCCCCCCCTCCGGAGGAATAAGCTCCCCCCTCCGGAGGAATAAAAAATTAAAGCTTTAAATTTTCAGCCAAAAGCTCTGAAATATGTGTGACTTTAAGCCCTTGCTGTTCTTTTTCCGCACCACCTCGAATTTGCATAACGCAACCCGGACAATCGACAACCAAACGAGTTGCACCTGATTCCTTGGCATTGTTCAATTTCATGGCCAAGAGATTTTTGGAAATGCCGGGGAACTTCATGGAGAAAGAACCGCCAAAACCGCAACAGACATCTTCTTCTTTACTTGGAACATAGGTAGCGGCGGCATCAATAAGTTTGCGTGGTTCGTCTATAACACCAAGACCGCGGCAAAGATGGCAAGAAGCATGGTAGGTGACTTTTTCCTTATCTTTGAGGAAATCATCGGCGCCAAGCCTGAGTACATTGTGTACAAATGAGCTAAAATCCATGATTTTGTCGGTGAACTGAGTGCAACGAGTCTTTGTGTTGTCATCTTCGTTTGATTCTGCTCCCACAATTTCAGGATAGGTATTTTTCAAATGCGAGGCACAAGAAGCGCATAGGGTGATAATGGCATCATATTTTTGAGCATCAAAGGCAAAAATATTTTGCTTGGCCACGGCAACGGAAGTGCTTCTTTGTCCCATCATTTCAAGGGGCAATCCACAACAGCTTTGTTCCATGGGAAAATCGCAGTCAATGTTATATTTTGCTAAAATTTCCACGGCAGCTTTTAATTGTTCGGGATAGATAAAGTCTTGAGCACAACCGGCAAAGAGAGCCACTTTAAGGCGTACTTCACTTACTTTGGGTTTGATTTTTTTCCATTGATCTCGGAAAGAATTTTGTGCCAAGGCAGGCAGGGCTTTAAAGCTGTGCTTTGCAAAGAATATTGCCGGTAAATGGCGTTGATATTCTGTACCGCCGGTAACGGGTAACTGTGCCACTGAAGCAAATTTCAAGAGATTATGGAACATTTTACGGTTTTTCATGACCGCACTGAGCAGTTTTGCCTCCAAAGGCGTACCTTCTTCTTGGTCAAGGCGTACACGAATTTCACGAATAAGCCTTGGGAGGTCAATGCCGCCGGCACAGATATTTTTACAAGCTTCGCAATTGACACAATTTTGCGCCAGTACCTTGGCTTTTTCTCTGCCGTGGAAGAAATAAGTGAGGATAAGTCCGATGGCACCGATATAGATGTAACCCATGCGATGACCGCCCACAAGACGAAATACCGGACAGACATTGGCGCAAGCTCCGCAACGTACACAGCGGAAAATTTGTGAGAAAAGCTCATCCTTGGCAATGGCAGTACGTCCATTGTCCACAAAGATGATGTGCATTTCTTTCTTTTCTTCGTCGTTGCCATTCCATTCGCCGGGACCTGTAAACCAAGTAACATAAGTGGTTATAAGTTGTGCTGTGGCATTACGAGGCAGAATTTGTAAGGTATTCATGGCATCGTCCAAGGTGGGCAGGAGCTTATCAAGCCCGGCTATGGCCACATGAATACGGGGTAGGGTGGAGACAAGACGGGCATTGCCTTCGTTGGTACAGGTGGCAAAGGCACCGGTTTCCGCAATGCAAAAATTGGCACCGGTAACGCCCATATCGGCGGCTATATATTTGGGACGCAATTCCTTGCGAGAAACTTTTACCAAGTGATCCACGTCATGGTCTTCTTGTTGACCGGTTACTTTACTGAAATCGTCGGCTACTTCGTAACGGGAAAGGTGAATGGCGGGCATAACCATATGTGAAGGCCCTTCACCGCGCAATTGAATAATGTATTCGCCAAGATCCGTCTCATCTACGATAAAGCCTTCGGCTTCCAAAGCATGATTTAATTGTGTCTCTTCGCTGGTCATGGATTTTGATTTGGCGATGCGCTTCACATTACCTTCTTTGGCAATGCGTGCCATGATGGCATTGGCTTCATGGGCAGTGGCAGCACGGTGTACAATAACACCTTTAGCCTCGGCATTTTTCTTGAATTCTTCGTAATATTGCTCAAGATTTTGTGCCACATGATCTTTCACATCGGCAATTTTGGCTATAATTTCGGGAGAATTGATTTGTTTGAAAACATTATCACGATTGGCTTTGTAGGCAACGGCAAAATTATCCAAGGTTTTTCGTAAAAAGCTGTTTTCCAGCGCTTCGTCCAATTCAACGCCATATTCAGCAAGATTTTTAGGAGCATTATGCATGGTTTTCGTCCTCCAAAATAATGATATGTTGTTCCAAAGGACCATGCACACCGACAGCAGGTACACGCTCAATGTCTGCGGTACGAGAAGGACCTGAAATAAAAGCGGAATAGGCACCGGGTTTTTGCTGCATTTCTCTGAGTATATGAGTAATATCGAATAATTCAGGATAGATTTGAGATTTTTTTAATAGAAAAATACAAATTTCGCTCATCATGGTGGCAAGGCGTTTTTCTTCGCTGTCAGAATTCACAAGGCAAGTTCCGGAAGCAGCCACCGCACATTCTGCCGTACACAAACCAATATCAATACCTGCCAAATATTTACGCAGACCACTGTCAATACACAAATATTCTTTTTCTGAGCAGGATTTTTCAAGTTTGGCATAGAGAGCTTTATCAAGACCGGGGGCGGCAATGATACGTTGTAAACGAGTGGGGATGCCGTCAGAGGAAAGTGGTCCAAGTTCGGTACCGGGTTCTTCGGCTAAAATTTCGCAAGGTTTTTTTGCGGCGCAGATTTCAAGCACATAAGCAAGGGCTTCATCTTCATTTTTTACACTTACAACTTTTGCACCCACAACAGCGGCTTTGGTACAAAAAGTTTCAAAAATTGTTTCTTTGTTCATTTTAATTCCGTTAAAATTAAAGGGTTTTTTATGTATATGACTTGATGTCTAGTACAGTCGTATGCCATAAAAAACCCTTTTTGTCCAGTTAATCTAAATGTTCAGCTAAAAGTTCAGCAATATGAAGAACTTTTAAGCCTTGCTCTTGTTTCACAGCTCCGCCTCGAATTTGCATAACGCAGCCCGGGCAATCCATAACCATATGCGTTGCGCCGGTTTCTTTGGCATTGGCCAATTTCATATCCAAGAGGTTTTTGGAAATTCCGGGGAATTTCATGGAATAAGAACCGCCAAAGCCACAACACACATCTTCTTCTTTGCTCGGTACATATTCTGCTACCTTGGCAATAAGATTGCGTGGTTCTTCGGTCACGCCAAGGCTACGGCACAAGTGGCACGAAGCGTGGTAGGTGACTTTTTCATTGCCTTTTTTGAAGCTCTTGTCGTCCACTTTTAAGACATTGTGGATAAAGGAACTAAAGTCCGTTACCTTGCTCACAAAGGCAGCCGTGCGTTGTTTGGTGGCAGCATCGGCATCACTTTGATCTCCAATGAGTTCGGGATAAGAATGCTTTAAGTGTGAAGCACAAGAGGCACACAGTGTTATAATAGCATCGTATTGATTGGAGTCAAAGGCAATGGTATTTTGTTTTGACACATCAACGGATGTTTGTCTTTGTCCCATCATTTCAAGAGGCAGACCACAGCAACTTTGTTCCATGGGAAAATCGCAAGCAACGCCATGTTTTTCAAAAATCTTCATGGCAGCCACCAATTGCTCGGGGTACACAAAGTCACCGGCACAACCGGCAAAAAGAGCCACTTTCAAACGTGGATTGGTAACTTTTGGTTTAACCTGTTCCCACTGGTCACGGAAAGATTTTTTGGCAATGGCAGGTAAGGCTTTGAATTCTTGCTTGCCAAAGAACATGGCAGGCAGATGTCTTTGATACGGGGTACCGGCGGTAACAGGTAATTGTGCGTATTTGGCAAATTTAAGCAAGGTATGGAACATTTTGCGGTTTTTCATTACAGAACTTAACAGAACCGCATCACGTGGGGCACCTTCTTCTTCATTGATGCGTGCCCTAAGTTCACGAATAAGGCGTGGCAAATCAATACCGCCGGCGCAAACCACCTTACAGGCTTCACAGTTGACGCAGTTTTGCAAAGCTACCTTGGCTTTTTCACGTCCGTGGAGGAAGTAAGTCATAATGAGCCCTATGGCACCCATATAGATGTAACCAAGGTTTAAGCCACCCACCAAGCGATAAACAGGGCATACATTGGCGCAAGCACCGCAGCGAATGCAACGAAACATTTGTGAGAAAAGGGGATCTTTGGCCACGGCAGAGCGTCCGTTATCCACAAAAACAATGTGCATTTCCTTGGTCTGATCCACGGCTTTTTCGGCTTTACATTCGCCGGTGCCATTGTACCACGTAACATAAGTGGTTATGGGTTGGCCTGTGGCATTACGTGCCAAGATTTTCATGGCAGTTAAAGCGTCTTCCAGTTTTGGAACCAATTTATCAAGGCTGGTAATGGCCACATGTACGGGGGGTACGGTGGACACAAGACGAGCGTTGCCTTCGTTGGTGCAGGTACAGAAAGAGCCGGTTTCTGCCACGGCAAAGTTAGCGCCGGTCATGCCCATATCGGCATCGATGAAGTTTTGGCGCAATTGTTCACGGGCAACTTTTACAAGATTATCCACGTCTTCATCTTCAGTTTTTCCGGTGACGTTGGAAAAATCGCCGGCCACGTCGGCACAGGAAAGGTGAATGGCAGGCAACACCAAATGCGATGGTCCTTCATGGCGCAATTGAATAATGTAGGCACCAAGGTCGCCTTCAAGCACAGAAATACCGTCTTCTTCAAGACGTTTATTCAAGAGTGTTTCTTCACTGACCATGGATTTGGATTTCATAATGCTTTTTACATTGTGATCCTTGGCTATTTTTGCAATAATTTCATTGGCTTCATGAGGTGTTGCCGCACGATATACATGTACACCTTTAGCTTCGGCATTTTTCTTGAATTCCTCATAGTATTTGTCAAGATTGCGAGCCACATCGTCCTTCATGTCACTGATTTTTTGGATAACATCAGGGGCATCAATTTGATTTAAGGCGTTGACACGGCTTACTTTATAATCAGTGGCAAACTTATCTAAAGTTTTGCGCATTTTGAAATTTTCAAGGGCTCCATCCAATTGTTCTGCATATTCAGAAAGTGAACTAGGGGCATTATGCATTGTTTTCCTCCAAAATGATGATATATTGCTCCAATGGACCATGCACACCCACTGCCGGCAAGCGTTCAATGTCGGCGGTACGGCTTGGACCTGAAATCATGGCATTGTAGGATGGTTTTTCTTGCATTTTACGTAAAATTGGTGCAATTCCCAGTATGTCTTCATGAATACTGGATTCTTTTACCAAAAAGACAGCAATTTCACTGATCATGGTAGAAAGACGTTTTTCTTCATTGTCGGAATTGATAAGACAGGTACCGCTGCCGGCAACGCTGGCATCGGCTATGACAAAGCCAAGGTCAATACCGGCTAAATATGAACGTAATCCTTCTTCAAGGAAAACAAAATTCTTTTCGGCACAGGCTTTTTCAAGTTTTTCGGCAAGTTTTATGCCAAGTTCGGCATTTTCACCTTCTTTAAGACCGGGAGCTGCCAACAAACGATTTAAGCGTGTGGGCAAATTACGTTTATTGAGCGGCCCTTTTTCTGTACCGGGTTCATCGGCAAGAATGGTACAAGGTGCTTTTTCTTCACAAATTTTTATAATACATTCAATAACCTCATCAAGGTTTTTGGCATGTACCACTTTTGAACCTACAATTTTTGATCTTTCACAAAAAAGTTCGGTAATTGCATTCATCAATAAATCCCCCTTAACAACCTGTAATAAATGTTAACACTTTATAACCTTACTTTGTAGATTCGTAAAAAAATGATTTTTAACGAATCCACAAAGCTAGGTATGCCAAATATCTTTATTGTCATGAAGAAGCAGTGAAAAACGCATCCTCAAGAAATAAATTTAGGGAAGGCTTTCTGCATATAATTCAATGCAGTGTTTTACTTTAATTGGGTCTGCGTTTTGTGAGAGCATATCTTCCAATTGCATCATGCAAGCAGGGCAACCGGTACTGACAATTTCAGCACCGCTATCCACGATATTTTCTCTTTTTCTTGCTCCTATTTTACTGGAAAATTCATAATGAAAAAGATTGAAGGATCCGCCGCAACCACAGCAACGATCGGCTTCTTGCATTTCTATTAAAGAATATTTTGGATTTGCATTGATTATATCACGAGGTTCTTTGCTGACCCCCAAGGATTTTTTCAAATGACAGGGATCGTGAAAGGTTACCTTTACGGCTTTATCGCTTTTTGCTTCAGTCTGCTCGTTGAGATCAACTTTTAGAACATTTACCAGAAAAGCGGTTATATCCATGGCTTTTGGAGCATATTTTTCCACAAGCAACTTGAATTTTGGTTCCATACGCTTGCTGTAGCGTGGCCATAATTCATGGATGGTGGAAACACATGAGCCGCAAGGGCTTATAATATAATCAAATTTTTCCTTTTCTAAAACCAAAAGGTTTGCCTTGGTTTGCTTCATCATACCTTCAATGTCGCCGGAAGCAATGGCAGGAATGCCACAACATGCCAGCGTTTTGGGCATATAAATACCAACTCCGTGATGCTCTAAAACCTTAAGGCAAGCTTCACTCATGGTAGTATACATTTTATCCCCAAGACAGCCGGGAAAAAATGCCACTCGTAAACCGCTTTTTCCGGCAGGTGTATTGATATGCCCTTGACTTACATGCAAAGGTTTTGGTGCAAGGGGACGAATGTAACGAGAGCCGATGATTTTATCCAGCAAAGGCGCACGACACGTTTTTTGGGTATTAAAACTTTGCCGAAAAAGTATGCTTTGGCACGGTGCGCCCACACGCATGGCAAGATTGAAGACCGTAGGCTTTGCAAGCAAGGTGCGGAAAATAATTTTCTTCAAGGGATGCAAACCCATATAACCATAAACAATTTCTCGTGCTTCAAGAAAAACATCCATGATTTGCACACCGGAAGGGCAATTTGCTTGGCAAGAACCGCACAGCAAACATCGTCCTAATTTATCGGCAACGGCTTCTGGATCTTCGATGAGTCTGTGAGCCAAATTGTCAATGAGGGCAAGTTTTCCCCTTGCCACGTCTGCTTCCATCATGGATGCGCCAAAGGTAGGGCATACCGCCTGACACAAACCGCATTTCATGCAAGCAATAATGCGGTCGTCAAGGTCCATGAGTCTTTGAGCTAATTGTTGTAAATTACTCATTGTGCTCCCCATTAAATACTTACAAGCTTGCTTGGGTTAAGTAAACCTTTGGGATCAAGAGCTTTACGTAAGCGACGAGAAAACATAATGGTTCCTTTGGACGTTTCTTTTTCAAGCCATTTTGCTTTGGCAGTGCCGATACCGTGTTCACCGGAAAGAGTACCGCCAAGTTTAAGCGCCACGTCAAAAATTTCATCCACAGCTTCTTCCACACGATGAAATTCTTGCACATCACGTTTGTCGCATAAAATGGTTGGGTGCAAGTTACCGTCTCCGGCGTGGCCAAAGGTACCCATTTCCAATTTATATTTATTGGCTATTTCATTTAAAGCAGCCATCATGGCAGGAATTTTGGAACGTGGTACCGTAGCATCTTCCAGTACGCAGGTGGGTTTACAGCGAGCAAGGACGGGTAATGCCATGCGTCTTGCTTCCCATAATTTGAGTTTTTCCGCAGCGTCCTTGGCCACACGAATTTCACGGGCATTACATGCGGCAAGCACTTTTTCCACAGCTTCGGCTTCATCATTTACTTGTGCAGGGTGACCGTCCACTTCAATGAGCAAAATGGCGGCGGCATCTCTCGGAAGTCCTGCCTTGGTATAATCGTCCACACGAACGATGGTATTATTATCCAAAAATTCCAAAGTACAAGGAACAACGTGTGCTGCAATAATACCGGCTACCGCTTCGGCAGCTTCTTGCATGGTATTAAATACTGCCATGAGTGCCTTACTGGCTTTGGGAGGAGGAACAAGCTTGAAAATGGCCTGTGAAATGACGCCCAAAGTACCTTCGGATTGAATCATAAGTCCGGCAAGATTATAACCGGTGACGCATTTTACCGTGCGAGAACCGGAAGTAACTCTTTCGCCTGTGGCATCGAAGAAATCCAGTCCCATAAGGTAGTCTTTGGTGACGCCATATTTAAGACCGCGCAAACCACCGGCATTTTCGGCAATATTGCCGCCAAGGGTAGAAACTGCTTGTGAACCGGGATCCGGCGGATAAAAAAGTCCTTTCTTTGCCACTTCTGAGGCAAAGTGTGCCGTAACAACACCGGGTTCCACAACAGCATATAAATCTTCAAGATTGATTTCCAAAATTTTTGTTAAGCCATTGGTCAAAATAACTACACTTTCCGAAGAATCGGGAATGGTACCGCCGGAAAGATTGGTTCCGGCACCTCGAACAGTCATGGCAATGCCGTTATCATAAAGTTTTTTCACAGTGGCGCCAAGTTCTTCCACATTGGTAGGGCGTACCACAAGGGACGGGATCACTTGTTGCAAAACTGCAGAATCATAGGCATAACTTTGCCTGTCGGCCTCGGAAGAGAAGACATTTTCTTTACCGAGCAGCACTTCAAAGTCTTTGGTAAGTGCTTCATTTGACATATTTCCTCCAAAAATATTTACAATCATTGAGATAATTCTAACTTAGTAAATACATAACGTTTTTTGATTATAT
>CAYJHV010000042.1:0-8858 GCA_964369825.1 uncultured Desulfovibrionaceae bacterium
GGGGGGTGGACATTTTTTAAAAACCCCCCCCCCCCCCCAGAAAATATTCAAAACCAGTGTCTACTTGCTTTTTTTCAAAAAGGTCCTTCCCCCAGAAAATATTCAAAACCAGTGTCCAATTGCTTTTTGCGGCGTAAAATTCTGACGCTTACCATTTTCTTAAAAGTTCCGCCGCTGTTATATCTCCGTCATCGGCTGCTTTTTTCACCCACATGCGTAATTTATTCAGTGCTGCTATGGCTTTGGTATCGCCATTGTCCAGAGCTTTGGCATACCACGCATGGGCTTGCTGTATGTCGGGAGTAATGCTGCCTTTACCTTCGCTAATGGTTGGGTCATAAAATACTGCTAATTCTCGCATGGCAGACGCTTCTCCCTTTTGAGCGGCATCTTCCAAGAGTAAAAAAATGGCATCTTGCGCCATAACATCTTTTTGGGCTTGTGCTTTTAAGCTGTCTGCCAAAGCTTTACTTGCTGCGCCGCTGTCATTTTTGCGTAAAAGTGTACGGGCAACATCCATGGCGTCACTTTTTTGAGGAGTAGAAGTGTTTTTTTCCGGAGGTTTTACTTGTTCTTCTTGCTTATTTTTGTCTTTACCTTCCGGTCTGCTTTTGTCCTTACTTTCATCTTTGACTTTTTGAGGTGTTACTTGCGTTTGTTCTTGTGCTTGGGGTGGAACCGGAATATTTTTACCATGTTGCATAAACCACCAAAAAGCGCAAGCAAGCAAGGCCAGTACCACAAAAACAATAATTAAAAGTCTTTTTTTCTTTTGCGCCGCAGGATTTTGAGGGGCAGTATTTAAGGTAGGCATGGTAATTTTATCCAATTTTTTTTCAGAAATTTGAGGTGCTGGATTTTCCGGTATATTTTGTTCCGGAACTGTTTCTGTTATTTTGGGTGCAGTGGCAGTACATGAACCCATACCGACACCTTGTCCGCCATCCATGGTAGTTTGAACAATATCTTCAATGCTTAAAGTAAAGGCTTGGGCGGCATTGCCTTCTTTGATGACAATTTTATAGGTGTTTAACTTGTCAAGATAGTTGACAACTTTGTCATCTACAGCCAAAAGTAAAGCATCGTTATGGCAATTCCATGTTCTTGGGCTTAAAAAAACCTCCGAGCTTTGCCATCCCTGCTCGGAAAGACATAATCTGTCGGAAGATCTGTATAAAGCAAAGGTGGGGGCAGTTTGACAGGAAATGGGATTTACCACAATCAAGCCATTGCCCGGACCTCGCTTTGAATCAGGAATAAATTTAGCTGGCATAAAAATCCTTTATAAGCATATCTTTCATATATATTTGGTAAATAAATTCTTATAATCACTTAAACTGTAAGGATAATATGCAGAATTTACGTATTTATGATTATGCTTTTCTGCTTAAAATCAATTATTGTATGCTTGGGACGGTATAGTTTTCTAAAATTTTCCCAAGTTCACTGTTTTGTTCACGATTTAATGTACCATCAGCTTCAGATTGTACATTTTCCTGCATCATATGCACAAAAGCCCTGAGCCAATCCACATAATAATTGCGATCGTAGGTGGGGGCTTGTTCCGGTATGTGCGGATAATTTGTTTTTTCAGGCGGTGCAAACAAGGTTAGCGTGCGCCCTTGACTGAGTATAGTCCTTTCTTGAGCATTGGTAAAGCGTGGGTCAAAGCCAAGCCAGCAAATGAAGGCGTTTAGCGTATCCGCCGCAAGACTTACTTGCTTCCACACCAGTTTTTCTCGTGCCACATTGCCATAGCCTGAGACAAGCCTTTGTTGTTCGGTCATTTTTGTGGGTATGCGCAAACGAGTTATGGCAGTAATAAGTTCGTGAATCATCAGCCCCCATTCTTTTTCGGGAAACCTAAAATACTGTTGGGCTTTGATATTGCCGGTGAGTGTTCGCATTTGCTTGATCCAGTATTGTAAGACTATGTCCGTAAAGCGAGAGGCTTCATCTTCATATTGAGTGTCAAAATCCGGCATGGTATTTTTTGTTGTACTTGCTTCATCATTGGGAAAATCTCCAAAAACATCTTGCAATAAACTTTCGGAATTTACTCTTGCACCAACAACGGCGGTACCGCTTTCTCCCTGAAAAAGCCTTTGCTGTTCGCTTTTGAAATACAAGGTATGCAAATCATAATCAATCATTAAAAAAGCACGTAAAAATTCACCAAATCTTTGAAATTCAATGATTTTTGAAAGGATTCCGGCAATGTTTCTGGCTAAAAGGTTTTTACGTTTGCGTTCTTCTTCTTGGTCGTCACTTTTCCAATGCGGATTTAAAATGGCATGTAGTTTTTCAGTGCTTTGCGCCAAAGTAACCGCTATTTGCTTACGTTTGAGTGATGGATTGCAAAGGGGACGTAAAGCCGCACGCAAAAGACTTATACCGCCGTCATTGAGCTGCATGGAAGCATTCCACACTTTTTCAGGGTCAAAGACGTGTTTTTGCACCACGGCAGATTGTAAAAAAGCGGTACGTACTTCTTCCACATAACTGACTTGGTCGGCACGAATGCCGATTTCTTTGTCGCCGTCAAAATCAAAGACAGCTTCAAATCGAAAATTGGGATTGCGCAATAAAAAGACATTGTCAAAAGCTTTTTTGCCATCCCAGTTGGTGGGCCAATCGTCATTTTTTCCGAAAAAATCCAGCAGGGAAGATTGAAAGCGTGTGGTCCAGCGAGTTTCCACCGAGGGGGTACCCTTTTTCTTTTCAAACTCCATATCCATTTTGGAGAGCACAAAGAAAAGTGCCGGTGTACTGCCGGAGGCAGCTCGTCTTTCCGGTGTTTCACCGTGGGTGGTGGCAATCCATTGTTGCACAGCACGGGGTAAATCTTGCACTTCTTGGTTGCCCGGTCCAATGCAAAGGAGCATACTGGTAAGTTCTTTTTCTGCGCAATATCTTTCAAAAAGATAGGCTACTTTGCCACGCAAAAAAAGATTCTCCAGCATTCCTTGGCGTTCCAATTCTTGGCGAACATTTTCCAGCTTTAAGCGTGAGCGATAACCTGGAAAATCCAATAAATCGGTGTGATCAAAAAAATCATCGGGTTTTTCGCTCATGGGAATGGTGATTTCGGCAGTCAGTGCGGTGATCAAGGTACGAGGTACTTGAATTTGCTTACCATTATTGCCCACAATGCTGAGCATATCGCCGGAAAAACTGTCGTTTGAATGCTGTAACAAACCCTGCAAAAGGGTGACGTCGATGATACTATTTTCCCTTGGGATGAGGGCATCAATGGGGCAATAGGCTTCGTCGGCATAGTCAAGAGATTGTAAAATTTGGCAAAGGGATTTGTATAATTGAGTAAAGGCATTAATTTTATCCCATAGCAATGCAAATAATTGCGCGCGTCCGTTGAGATTAAGCCCGGGCACAAGCTCTATGGCTCGTTCAAAATACGCTTTTTGTAAAAGTTGTACCCTCGGACGTGAGGCAAAATTGCGCACTACATATTCTCTGAGTTCTTCCAAATCATCGCCGGAAACTTCATTGTTATATGTGTTATTATATAAATCTTCGAGTTTTAGTATGTCTGCAAGCAATTCGTCTTGATTGGGACTTTCCTTGTGTTCACAATCGGCATAATACGTATTGACAAGCACTCGCACAATGTCACATTCAGTGAGCAGGCGCAAACGAATAGGGTGCCCATCGGGAAGATTTTGCGGCAAAGTGGTGGTAAAACGGGTCACCAAGCCGGTGGATTCCTTGCCGCCTTCGGGATTAATTTCCGTTAAGAAATCATGGTTTTGCCCATTAAAATGAGCAGTGAGATTACCATATCTATCTCTTGCAAGGGTTGAAATAAGATAGCTTTTACCCGCTTGACTGGGGCCAAAAACGCCCACGCACATTTTGCGCATGGCTGCCACCTTGCATTTATGGTAGGCACGCCCCGCACGGCGCAATTCGGCTTGTATGCTTTGATATTCATTCCCCACATGCGTTTTGTTGTGTTCCAACCAACGCATGGCTCTTTGGGTATTGTTTTCAAGCTCCGCACATTTTTGTGCCAAGGTTTGATCTTCTGCTTGCATATATTCTCCAAAACATTAAGCATTGCTGATGATACCGGTATCTAACCAATATCCTTCATCAAGTGGTAGGGTTTGTAAACGTATGTCAAGGTCGTTTTTGTTCACGGTATTGCCGTCTTTGTCCGTGATGCCGTCAATGGTAAACTCGCCTTCGTCACGGTCTTCGGTACTGTCCCAAATATCCGAAACGTTGAGGCGTACCTCCACTTGATAGGGAAGGCGTCCCGAGGCACGACGTCTGGCAGCTTCGGTGCTGAAGGTCAGTAAATGATAACGAGTGGAAGGCCAGCGATCGGCGTCCACTTGCCTGTAACCGATGGGAAGGGGACCGCCAAAGTTTACAATGCGTTCCAATTCCACGCTGTCTTTGCTGTCAACGTCCACCTCAAACCATACCTTGGGGCGGCGCAATTGCCCGTTAATATCCATCTCTCCCCCCTCGCGAGCGGTGGAAGATAGTTGTAAACTAGCAACATCAAATGAAAAACCTTCCAAATGTCCCTCTGCCAATGCGCATAAAATGGCACCGACAACCACCGTAGTTTTGGGATCGGTGATACGTCCGTGAACGTCGGCAAAGGGGTACCAATTGCCCACATGGTATTGTCGCATGGGGAGAATGCGATGCATGGGTACGGGCAATTTTGCCAGTACCGGTGCCACAATGCCATTCCACGCACTGGGTCTGCCGGTGAGTAAAAGTATGTCGCATTCCAAAAGGTGAACCATTTCGCACAGGGCAGCCAAGACAGGGCCAAGGGTTGAGCGTATGGTATTTTCCACGGCACTGGGGCTGACACGTAATTCCACATCCATTAAGGAAAAAGCGGCACCATGTGGCAAGAAGGATGTAACGCATTCTTCCACTTCGGCAATGATATGCTCTTGAGGCATGGGGTAGAAGAAAGAATCCGGTAAACTGACCAAATCGCTGAGGATGGCAAAGGGAATATATTTTTCTTCCGTTGCATTGTCGCTGTCAGCGGAAAAATCACCGTACATATTATTGCCTGTGCTCTGGAAGAAATCACTGAAACGGCAGGTAAAAGGAGCATGATTTTCTTGAATTTCAGTGGTATTTTGGTAGAGCAATTCACACAGTGCCAACATACCCACGGCAATGGGCACTGCCACTTGACGCACAAAGCGTGCTCGTAAATTTCTTTGTTTTTGAGAAATACCAATGGCATCTCTCCCAAAAAGCAAACCGATTAAGGTGCGAGTTTCGGCAATGCCTGCTTTATTAAAAGCTTCCATGAGGCAGGGCACAAGGTGCTGACTGACCATATCACGTAAAACTTCATCGCCGGCAATATTAAAGCCGTCACGAAATTCCACATGCGGAATAATGCGTGCCGTATCGCCTTCACCGCTGGCAAGTTCGTAAGTGGCAATGGATAAATCCATGGTACCGCCGCCCACGTCAATGGAACCGATGCGCATACAAGGTTTGTTTTCATATTCGGGACGTACTTTACCAAGTAGGCGGAAAAGATGATGAGCGTCTCCATGGTATTTTAAGGCAAGCTCATTATAAATATAAACTATTTGTGAACAAGACGCTTCGTCCCAATCGCAACGCACCTGCGGACTTGTGCGATAATCGCTGGCATTTATGCTGGCTCTTTCTTTTAAGCCCACATACCAAGGGCTCCAACCGAGGGCTTCCCAAACCACACGTACTGCCCACGCCACCCAACGCCGGAAAATGCGTTTTTCTGCCACAGGCATGGCCGTTGGTACGGTGAAAATTATGCGCCGCAAACGCCGTGGCATATTGGGTAATTCCCTTTTGGCACGAGTGGACGGAGCGTTAATGGTAACCAGAGCTTGGCTTAAAATTTCTCCCATCATAAAGAGCATGAGCGAGGAGCGGGTAAAGAGCGATTCAAAGGCAGGCTCTTGGTCTTGGTGTCGTAATGCAGGAGAATTTTTAAATAAAGCATCTCCAAAACAACAAAGCGGTGTACCTTCTCGATTGACTTGTCTTGGGAACAAACCTCTTGTGACCATGGGTTCATGTGGGCCGCCGGTATTGTAACGCCAAGATTGCTGCCACGGCTTTTCGTCCCATAAATAACGTTTTGGGCTGGACATACCGGTGGACCCTTCAGCACAGACAGCGTGCGTGGCTAGGCGGGCAGCTTCTGCGCCCACCCGTACCGACGATGGCCATGCAAAAGCAGGAGTTCGCCTGCCGGAACGGCGGCTGAGGGCATCGTCGCCAAAATCCGCTTCCACAAATTCAATACGAGTTTCGAAGGGATCATCATAAATAAGGTGAGGACGTGAAAGGTCTCTTAATTGCAGCAAATAAGAATCATTGAGATTGGTAATGCGTCCGGGCAGAGTTTCCACCAAGATGCCGGTGGTACGAGAATTGCCGATATCAAGAATAAGATCCACCTCCACAGGCTGTTCTCTTTCAGGATTGATGACCTGCACACTGACAGAACTGAGCGGTTCCTTGACCACTTCAAGCCATGTTAAATAACTGGCAAGGTGTTTGAGCACAAATTCTTCATTGTCTTTCCAAGAACCACGTCTTTTATAATTTTTACTGCAATAGGCATCATAAATGTTCATGAGCCATTGGTCTACCCAAGGGGCATTCAAAAACCATGCATTGTCCCGTACGTGAGTAGCAAGGGCAAAGCCGCCGTGCGCCACCACATCACGAGGACTGAGGGCATAATATTGTTCGTCGGCAAAATCTTTTTGTTCTCTGTCAAAACCTTCGCTTGTATCAACGTGTTCATTGGGCGCATTTCGTGACAAATGCGTAGGGAAATCTTCCACATTGGTATCAAAAACAATGGTAAGTACCAAGGTGTCATTATCTTTTTGAGTCATGCGAGCACGTACCCAATTGGAAGGGCCATATTCAAAGCGTTCACCGCCATCCGGCCATTTTTGTCCTCTGGTGCGCAAAAATGGAATGGGTATCCAGGTATCTTGCCAAATTTTAATGGCATTTCTGGTATCAAAACTATAGTCGGCATCGCAGACTTTTCCGTCCAATTGGTCCACGAAAATACCGTCTTCATCGTCAAGACAACGTAAAAAATGCTCATAGTTTTGTTTTTGCCCCATGCCTTCGCTACGTTTTTCTTCTTTAAAAGAACGACGCAAGCGAGGTAAAGCGGCAAGGGAGATTTCAAAATCCAAAAACTGTGGGCATCCCCCGGGAATAAGGCTGATAAAGGTATGTTTTATTTCCATAATTATTTCCTACATTATTTCCTGCGGAATCTGGCGTCCCAACGTGTATTGGAATTGTTTTCTCGTCCGTGACAAACGGTACTATTATCATTGCCGGTGCATTGCACTCTTTGCCCCACATAGGAGGTTCCTCGAGGGCAGCGAGCTTCGGGAGCAGTCATGGACAAACTTGTATTACCGCTAAAACGTGCCGTGACACTGCCTGTGCAAATCATGCCACGAGATTCTCTGATAATGCGCCTTCCTTTGCCATTTTTGCCAAAGCAATACTCTACAACGATGGGGCGACGGGTACGAGAATTCACAAGACCGCGGTCACTTATCCAACAACCTTCAAGAAAAGACAAGTCATTTTTTCTTTTGGCATCCTTGGGGATTTCAAGGTTGTCGGAATGCCTTTTGGGGATTTCCCTTTTTGGTGGTGCCGCAGGCACTTCTTTTTTGGGTTCCACAAGCTCTTCTTTAACAGGTGGCGGCAGCACAGGTTTTGGGAAAAGTGGCATCTTCAAAGGACGCTTGGCAACCACTTGTACATCGGGCATCTTCTCCGGTGCAAAGAGCGGCATTTGTAAAGGACGCTTGGCAACCACTTGTTGCGTGGGTGTCGGTGGGCACAGGGCGGCTCTTGCCAAGAGCATGGCTTGTTTTTCTTTGATGCGCTCTTCTAAATTGAGCTGTTCTTGTTTTTCACTTTCTAAAATGAACACATATTTATTTTCCGGCATACAAGAAGCCGGTAAGGGTACATTATAAGGAATAAGCCCCAGTGCGCTCAGCAAGAGCAATAACAATAATAAGAATAACAGGAAGGGGAGCAGCCAAATCAAGCAACCGCTGAAAACTCTTACTTGTTTGTCCTTGCGTGCTTGTTCTGTTTGCGCTATATGGGCAGCAACAGCGGCAGCGGCCACTTGTTCTGCACCGGTAAGGCGTCTGTTTTGCGGTGCGACAACTTTACGAGCCAAATCTTCGGGTTGCGCTCCCATGGTGCCGGAGGCAAAGCCCCAATTGACCACAATGGGCTGGTCGCCTAGCAACCAGATATCTTCTTCATGGGGATGTTGCAAGGCAAGGCGCAACATTTCACCGGACAATCGTTGTTTGGGGTCCTCACTTTGGGACAGTGAGGTGGACTTTTCTTGGATATCTGCCGCTAAATCATGAATATAGTTTAGATAGCTTTCACGTTCTTCAGACGGTAAGGAGCTTAAATTGCGTAAGTCTCCATGTCCGCAAGCAGGGGAGGCATACCAATCAATGGTTTCACGTCCCACTTGTCCCGTACTGAGGACAGGTTCTGCCAAAAGTGCGCTATGTTGCGGACTTAAGCCTTTTAAAAGCGATGATATTTGATAAAAACAATCGCTTACCAAAATACCTTGGCAGGCCAAAGGACGCATAAGCGAACGCTGTGATGTGGTAATAAATACACCTGCCATGACTTACTCCTTGCCTGTGCCTGTATAATTGGTGGTGACCGGAGGGGGAGGCAGTGCAGGATCCTCATCAACATTGCTTGCAGAATCGCTTGCAGAAGCAGGCGGCGGCGTTATTTTTGGAGGGGTTTGCTCCGGTACTTTT
>CAYJHV010000043.1:0-8841 GCA_964369825.1 uncultured Desulfovibrionaceae bacterium
TATTTTTGCGGGTTAAATCCATAAGCATGAGATGATTGTCGGTACCGCCGGAAACAAGGTCATAGCCTGCGTCCATAAGGCAAGTGGCAAGAGTGTGAGCATTTTTGATTACTTGCTCTTGGTACTTCACAAAAGAGCCTTGCAATGCTTCGCCAAAGGAAACGGCCTTGGCAGCAATGATATGCATAAGAGGACCGCCTTGAATGCCCGGAAAAATTTGTGAATTGAGGGTTTTTCCAAGTTCTTGCGAAGCTAAAATTAA
This sequence comes from uncultured Desulfovibrionaceae bacterium, assembly GCA_964369825.1. Lineage (GTDB taxonomy): Bacteria > Desulfobacterota > Desulfovibrionia > Desulfovibrionales > Desulfovibrionaceae > CAYJAD01. The sequence goes on from CAYJHV010000043.1 coordinate 263, forward strand.
GCCACCACGTGGACCACGTAAAGTTTTATGTGTGGTAGTAGTAGTTATATGGGCATGAGGTACCGGTGAAGGGTGTAATTTTGCTGCCACAAGTCCGGCGATGTGTGCCATATCTACCATGAGCATGGCGCCAATTTCATCGGCAATGGCACGAAAGCGAGCAAAATCAATGGTACGGGAATAGGCAGAGGCACCTGCGACAATCAAAGCCGGTTTATGTTCTTTGGCGCGTTTTTCCACGTCTGCAAAATCAATGCGACCGCTGTCTTTGTCTACACCATAGGAAACGAACTTGAAAAGTTTTCCGGAAAAATTCACCGGGCTGCCGTGTGTCAAGTGCCCACCGTGAGTTAAATCCATACCCAGCACGGTATCTCCGGGTTTGATGCAGGCAAAATAAGCCCCCATATTGGCTTGTGATCCGGAATGTGGTTGTACATTCACATAATCGCCGTCAAAAAGCTGCTTAGCTCTTTCGATGGCTAAATTTTCTGCCATGTCCACATATTCGCAGCCGCCGTAATAACGTTTTCCGGGGTAACCTTCGGCATATTTATTGGTAAGTACAGAACCTTGTGCTTCTCGTACTGCCGAAGACACAAAATTTTCCGAGGCAATAAGCTCAAGTTTGCTCATTTGGCGATCAGACTCAAGACCGATAATTTTAGCCATTTCTGGATCTTGTAACATAAGTTCGAACATTTTAAATCCTACTTTTTAGTATTTAAAGTAAAGCTGATTAAATGCAATTTTATCTTTAACAAAAAAATAGTTAAGATAAAATGACATTTAATCAGTCTTTAGGTATATAATACGTTAAATATTATTGAACAAATCGTTTAAATATGAGGCTAGCATTGGTGCCGCCAAAACCAAAGGAATTACACATGGCGTAATTACATTGATATTTTTCAGAGCCGTCACGCATATAATTTAAGTCACAAAGAGGATCCGGTGTATCAAGGTTAATGGTACCGGGAATTACGCCATTATACAGGGCAAGTATTGAAAAAACAGATTCAATACCGCCGGCAGCACCAAGTAAATGTCCGGTCATGGATTTTGTGGCAGAAATGCGAATGTTATGAGCATGTTCACCGAAAACAAGTTTGATAGCCTTGGTTTCGCAAGAGTCATTTAAATAAGTTGAGGTTCCGTGAGCATTGATGTGGTCGATGTCAGAGGCATGAAGTCCGGCATCTTTGAGGGCATTTCTCATGGCTCTTGCCATACCGTCGCCGTCTTCTTGAGGCGCAGTCATGTGATGGGCATCGCAAGAAGTACCATAGCCCACTATTTCTGCATAGATGGTGGCATTACGGGCAAGTGCGGCGTCTAAATCTTCCAATAAAAGTAAGCCTGCACCTTCTCCGATAACAAAACCGTCTCTGTTTTTATCAAAGGGTCTTGAGGCTTTGGCGGGCTCATCATTATATTGTGTGGATAGGGCCTTGAGTGCCGTAAAGCCGGCCACGCCAAGGGGGGTAACGGTAGCTTCCACACCGCCGGTGATGACGGTATCGGTGCGCTGTAAGAGCATTTCGCTCCATGCTGTGCCAATGGCATGTAAGGCAGAGGCGCACGCAGAAGTCACGGTGACATTGTTACCCTTTGCCCCTTGAAAAATAGCCACTTGTCCCGGTGCCATATTGGAAATGAGCATGGGAATCATGAAAGGAGAAATTTTGTTGGGACCTGATTTTAAGAGCTTTTCGTGGTAAGTTTCCAGTGTTTCCAGACCACCAAGTCCCACACCTAAGACAACGTCGCAACGTTCGGCATTATTTTCGTCAATGGTAAATTGTGCATCATCCAAAAGATCTTTGGCGGCAGTGACGGCAAATTGTGTAAAACGATCCATGCGGCGCGCTTGCTTATGGGGGATGTGTTCTTGGGGAACAAAATTCTTAATTTCACCGGCAATGCGAGAATCGTAGTCTTTTGCATCAAATAAAGTAATGGGTGCTATACCGGACTTACCTGCAATGAGCGCTTCCCAGGTACTTTTTACATCATTTCCAAGGGGGGTGATTGCAGAAAGACCGGTGATGACAACACGTCTACGGCTCATGTGAACTCCTTGAATTGTAAGGCATACATTTTGCGGCAAGGACATTAACCTGCCGATACGTTAAAATTTAAAATTATTTTATGGCAAACAGCCTGCCAAAAAAATTTAAGTAATTTTTGACAGACTGCTTTCCCAAAATAGTGGCATAAATGAAAAATTTCTACTTATTTTCTATATAAGAGATGGCATCTTGCACTTTTAAGATTTTTTGTGCGTCATCATCGGCAATTTCAATATCAAATTCCTCTTCCATGGCCATAATAAGCTCGGTAAGGTCAAGAGAATCTGCGCCAAGATCTTCCACGAAAGATGCTCCGGGTTTTACTTCATCGGCAGAAACTCCCAATTGCTCAACAATAATATTTGTAACTTTTTGTGCTACATCGGACATAATACGCCTCCATATGCTTTTTTATAATTAACAGTACATGCCGCCATTGACAGCAAGAACTTGTCCTGTAATGTATTGTGCTTTTTCGGAAGCAAGAAAAGATACCGCATATGCCACATCTTCCGGTCTTCCCATACGTTTTAACGGAATACTTTCCTCGTATGATTTACGCACATCTTCCGGCAAAATTGCCGTCATATCCGTTTCAATAAATCCGGGAGCCACAGTATTTACTGTTATATTGCGTCCCGCCAGTTCTTTGGCTGCTGCCATGGTCAATCCATGCATTCCTGCTTTTGCGGAGGCATAGTTAACTTGACTGGCATTGCCCATTTGTCCCACCACCGAAGAAATATTAATGATACGACCAAATTTTTGTTTGCTCATGATTTTTGCTGCTTCACGTGTGCAAATGATGGCACCCCGTAAATTTACCCCAAGCACTTGATCTATATCTGCATCCTTCATTCTAATAAGATGCCCGTCCTTGGTAATACCGGCATTGTTAACCAGCACGGATAAACGTACTTGATCCTTTATATGCGTGGCAAAAAAATTTGTTACAGCTTCGGCACTGCCAACCTCCAAGCAAAAAGCTTTGGCACTTCCACCATTTTTGACTATACTTTCCACTACTTTTTGAGCTTCATCGGCTTTACTTGCATAGGTGAGCAAAACTTCATAGCCTGCGCTTGCAAGCTCTAAAGCAATGGTTTTACCTATGCCTCTGGAACCACCGGTTACCAGTGCTGCACCCAAAGGACAAACAGACGGACAAGATCCGTGGGAAGCTGTATTTATACTCATTATTATTCCTTCAAAACAAAATCCTAGTTTTCATAGCGCAATTTCTTCTAAAACTCAAGGTTTAGAAACATGAAATTTTGTATATTAAGGATTTTTATTTGATAATTTTGCAGCCTTTCGTATTATTTTTGCAATTATATATTTTTTAATAAAAATCTATAATACCCGCACCCCAAGTAAATCCTGCTCCCACCGATGCTACCATGACCTTACTTTGCTTTGCAATGCGATTTTGTGCCCGTGCATCAAACAATGCCAAAGGTACGGAAGCAGAAGAGGTATTGCCATACTTATGCACATTGGCAAAAATTTTCTCTTCCGCCAAATGCAAACGAGAACCAACGGCCTCAATGATACGTAAATTAGCTTGATGCGGCACGTACAAGTCTATATCCTCAAGGGAAAGTCCACTATATGCGAGCACCTCATGCGCTACACTTACAAGGTTGCGTACAGCATGTTTGAACACCTCACGTCCTTGCATATGTAAGAAAAATTCATCTTGAATGCTATCATTTATGGCATAGGTTTGTCTGGTACCGCCGCCGATGGTAATGAGATCCCATAAATTACCATCAGTGTGGCACATGACACTGTGTACCTTTGCCAAGGCATTGTCTTTGTTGGCACGCATGACCATGGCACCTGCTCCGTCGCCAAAAAGAACGCAGGTTGAGCGATCGGCAAAGTTTATGCGTCTGGTGAGAGCTTCCACGCAAACCAATAAAACCACGGCATCTTGATGCGTGGTCAAAATGGATTCACACAGGGATAGTCCGTACAAAAAACCGGAGCAAGCGGCATTGAAATCAAAAGCCATAACTGTTTTGCAACCAAGATTTTTTGCCAAAATACTGGAGGTTGAAGGGCACATATAGTCGGGAGTGCAGGTTGCCACAAGAATATGCGTAATGTCTGAGGCATTTAATCCTGCTTCTGCCAGAGCATTTTGGGTAGCTTTGACCCCAAGGTCAGAGCCATTTTCTCCTTCAGCCAAGATATGCCTATTTTTTATGCCGGTGCGAGAAGTAATCCACTCATCGCTGGTATCCACTATGGTACTCAATTCTTCATTGGTCAAAATACGTTCCGGCACATGAATGCCAAAACCATGGATGTAGCAGGTGGTATTTTTTTGTGTGCTCATAAAAATCTCTCAATGATATAATTTCAGCAAAAATTATAGAGCTTTACCAAAGCGGGTTAATTCTTCATTGGCTAAAATTGATTGCGCTAAATGCTTATTGGTTTCTTTACGTACAAAAGTGCCGCCCATCTTGATGGCACTGCTAATGGCTTTTGCGCTGGATTTACCGTGGCAAACCAAGATGAGACCTTGCAATCCAAGTAAGGGAGCTCCGCCATATTCTGCGTAGTCCACAGTTTCTTTGAACTTTTTATAGGCACTTTTGGATAACAAAGCCCCAAGTGAGGGCAAAAAACCTTCACGTAGATATTTTTTTAAGATGCGAAGTAAGGACATGGACAAACCTTCACTCATTTTCAAAACCACGTTGCCCAAAAAACCATCACAAATAACCACATGCACATCGCCGGTGAAAAGGTCTCTGCCTTCACAATTTCCCGCAAAATTGAGGTTTTGTGCCATTTTCAAAAGCTCATAGGCTTCTTTAACCTGAGTATTTCCCTTACCTTCTTCTTCGCCAATGCTGAGCAAACTGACACTTGGAGCCTGATACTCCACAATATCACGGGCAAATGCATTACCCATTAAGCCAAATTGAAAAAGATGATAGGGCTTGCAATCAACATTTGCTCCCACATCCAAAACCACTATGGGTTTTTTTTCTGTGGGTAAAAGTGTCGTTAAGGCAGGTCTTTCAACACCTTGGATACGCCCCACAATAAACATGCCGCAGGCAACGGTGGCTCCGGAATGTCCGGCGCTGACTACGGCGTGAGCTTCACCATCACGCACCAAGCGGCAAGCCACTTGAATGGATGCATTTTTCTTACGCCTGAGTACATCAGACGGTTTTTCATTCATATGCACCACATCTTCGGCGTGAACTATATCATATTGCACACCATGAACGTCCAAAAGCTCTACTTCTGCCTGTATTTTAGCGGAATCTCCTACTAAAAGTACAGATAAGTCATAGAGCTTGGCAGCGTGTATGGCACCGGGAACCACGACAGAAGGACCAAAATCCCCTCCCATGGCGTCCACCGCAATAATGGGGCGTTTATCCATTAATTTTCGTCATTGGCAGTGGAAATAACCTTACGCCCCTTGTACATGCCGCAACTGCCGCAGACGGAGTGCGGAATTGTGGGCTCGCCACAATGGCAATATATTACAGTGGGTATAGCCACACGATCGTGGGAGCGGCGCATCCCTTTTCTTGAACGAGATTTTTTGTTTTGTTGAACAGCCATGGTATTCTCCTTATAAACCGATATTATTTCGGCGTAATTTTTATTGTTCGTAAGAGCGCAAGCCTTGGGTCTCCCTCATCTTTTGAACACGAACAATTTTCTTCATTTAAATTCTTACCGCAGTGCGGGCACAGCCCCTGACAATTTTCTTGACATAAAGGGCGCATGGGTAATGCCAGCATAAATTCTTCCCAACACAAAGCTGCCAAGTCAAGATAGGGCACATTTTTTTCCAAAATTATGCGGCTTTCACTGCTTGCCAATGTGTCTTCAAAATCCATGCTCTCTTCATCTTCTTCATCTTCAAAGGGGATGGATTCACCGGGAATAGCTTCAAAAGTATCAATATCGTAATCTATGCTCACGGATGCATCTTCGGCACACAAATCGCAAGCAAGTGTCACTTGCCCTTTTAACTTTCCACGCACAAGCACGCCTCCCTGTACGGGAATAGTAAGCACTTTCACATGCAATGGAACAACGATGTCGCAATTTATATGCAAATCCTGCATGGGTTTAGTCCAAACACTTTGTGTATCCACAATAATTTGACGTCCTTGAGCAGGAATATCATCTACGGCAACACGTAACGAATGCATAATTATTTCCAAATATTCAAAACTTTGCTTTGCATTAAAATCTATAATTTTGTGCCAATGGCATTTTCGCCTGTTTTACAAAACACAGGCGAAAATGCTTTTACATGTCCATATGCTCATCTGTCAAGATGCCGGAGGCTTGTTTTTGTGATTTTACCGGTGTATTTTATGCCGTTCCTAAGAGCGATATATGCACTATACATCGAAATTATCAATCTTTATTTCAAAAATAACAATGTAAAAATTTATTATGCTTTTTTTAATAATTTACCAAAATTAAATTACACCGAAAATAAAAGCGCACCGGCCATGCAGACAAAAATAATTGCTGTGGCACGATTCATATATAATTGATAACGTGGTGAAGCGTTAAACCAATGCGCCAATTGACCGCCAAGCATGGATATGGCTGCAAAAACAATGAAAGCCGAAACGATGAACAGTGCGCCAAGCATAATCATTTGCACGGTGACCGAACCGTGGTCAGGGCTGACAAATTGCGGTAAAAGTGCCAAGAAAAACAATGTTACTTTGGGGTTAGTGATATTCATAATGATACCGCGTCTATAGAGGGCAAAGTATCCCAAGAAAGGTTTGTTGTTCAAATCAGCTTTATCGGCATCGCTTTTTATGGTTAGCCACGCAAGATACACCAAATAAAGAGCACCGATGATTTTTACTGCCAAAAAAGCTGTAGGTGAGGTTTGGAAAATAACTGCAACTCCCAGCGATACTGCCAAGGTGTGACCGATAATGCCCGTCATGAGACCTAGGGTGGTATAGATTCCGGCACGCACTCCATAAAGAGCAGATTGCGTCAGTACAAAAATATTGTCGGGACCGGGAGCAAGAGCCAAGAGGAGGGCAGTGGCACAAAAGGCCCATATGATTTCAAGTGGTAACATTTCTTTCTCGTTTGTGCAGTGCAGGGAATTCTTAATGTAAGCTCAATATCGCTCAATGATTTTGCGCATTGCATTAAGCATAGCCTTGCAAGGTAATAATTTTTTTATGGCGTGGCAACTTACGGATAGTATTTTCAATTTTTTGTGCCTGCGAACGGTTTTCGCAAGTGGCATAAAGGCAAAGCTCTACCGGTCTGCGAGCACGTGTATATTTAGCACCGCCTGCCTTAAGTCCATTATGTTCGGCAAGTCTACGTGAAATATCTGTGGTAATGCCACAATATAAGGTATCATCAGCGCAACGTAAAAGATAAATATACCAAGTACTCATGTAGTCTTTCCTCAGTCCCGAATACCCTTTTACTTGTGGCAGGTGGATTTTGTCAACTTTTATTTAGTCGACGCTGAAAAACATAATAACAATCTAAAATAAAATAATTTTTTAGTTAAAATATACAAATAAAAATGCCGTAAACAAGGGCATAAATGCACTTTTTCGGCATTTTTATGGCGCTAAAACATGGTTTTTCCGTGACGACTATTTAGAGCTTGTCCGTAAATAAATGTAGCGTGAGGCGAGTACAAGGAAAAGTACATTTTTGCGAAGGGAGTGTACGGTTTTTGGTACTCGACCTGAGAAAAAATGTGCTTTGACGCAGTAATCGTCCACGATACGTTATTTACGGATAAGCTCTTAGTCAATGCTTGAAAAATGCATAGGTCATTCCGATTTTAATTTTTTTGGGGGAAAACTTTTTGCTAGCGCCAAAAAGTTTTCCCCCAAACCCCCTTTCAAAATGCGCCTAATGCTCACCCCTATCGGGATGAGCTAGCAAAAACAAAGAATGAGGTAAGAACCTAAAAAATAACTTTATTTTATTTTAGCTGAGTTAAGGCAAGAGCCACATACAAAAATATTGCGAAAATAGTAAACAATCTCATTTTTGGCACAAAATAGCCATTCCATTTGGAATTGCTATGGAGACTGCGAATGCAGGCGACCGCTGCTGAGGCGTAAGTGCAATTTATTTGCACGTTTAACGTCGAAGCGAAGCGTGCCTTTAAGAGCTTGACATTGCAAATGTCAAGCGGAACTGTTATAAGAATTCATGCTTTCACACAATCCTTGCTATTATTTTTTTTGAGCAGCAATCCATGCCATAGCTTCATCAAGCTTTAAGCTTCCTTCATAAAGCGCACGTCCACTAATGGCACCTTGTAAATTATTATTGACGCTTAAAGGATAAAGCGCTTGTACATCCTCCATGGAGGCAACGCCGCCGGCGGCAATGACAGGAATATTTGAGATGTTACAAATATGTTCCAGAGCAGGCACATTGACACCGCTTTGCATACCATCACGAGCAATATCTGTGTAAATGACAAAGGCAGCACCTACATCTTGA
>CAYJHV010000044.1:0-8674 GCA_964369825.1 uncultured Desulfovibrionaceae bacterium
TGCATGTGGGCGGCTCCGGTGGCGGCAGACCGGACTTTGCACAAGCCGGCGGCAGTAATGCCGAAGGCATTGATGCTTGTTTGCAAGCCGTTAAAGATGCTATAAAATAACAACATGTAGTGATAAAAGTATAGTTACAAAAGGTAATTTATAACTAAATCCGAGTACATACGGAGAAAATAATGATTGGTATTTCAAAATTATATTGTGGGCAAGTTGAACCTTCCGACGCTTTACGTTATGGACGTGAAGCCGGAAAATTGCCCTCGCATTTATTACAATTTTCCAAAGACAAAAAACCTGTGGTAGTTTGGAATATGACCCGCCGATGTAACCTCAAATGCGTACATTGTTATGCCCATGCTTTGGAAGAGGAAGGTAAAGACGATATTTCCACCCAAGACGGCAAAAATATCATTGACGATTTGGCCGGCTACGGTGCGCCGGTCATGCTCTTTTCCGGCGGAGAACCCTTGGTACGCAAAGACCTTGTGGAACTTGCCAGCTATGCCACAGGAAAGGGTATGCGTGCGGTTATTTCCACTAACGGTACCTTGATTACCAAGGAAAAAGCCAAAGAATTAAAAGAAGTGGGTCTGTCCTATGTGGGTATTTCTTTGGATGGCATGGAAGAAGTGCACGATCATTTTCGTGGAGTGAAAGGCTCTTTTCGTAAAGCCCTTGAAGGCATAGCCAATTGTCAGGCAGAAGGTTTAAAAGTTGGGGTACGCTTTACCATAAACAAGCGCAATGCACAGGAAGTTCCCGGTATTTTTAATTTATTAAGAGAGCGTGAAATACCAAGGGCTTGCTTTTATCATTTGGTGTATTCGGGAAGGGGATCGGAACTGATCAAGGAAGATTTATCCCATGCGGAAACACGTCAGCTCCTTGATATGATTATGGATGAAACACGAGCTTTATTTGATGACGGCATGGGCAAGGAAATCCTTACCGTGGATAATCATGCCGACGGCATTTATCTTTATGAACGTGTGAAACGAGAAGATCCTGAACGTGCCAAGCAAGTTATGGAATTATTGCAATTTAATGAAGGTAATAGCACAGGACGAGGCATTGCCTGTATTTCATGGGACGGCAGAGTACATGCAGATCAGTTCTGGCGCAATCATACCTTTGGCAATGTGCTTGAACGCCCATTTTCTGAAATTTGGGACGATCCGAACATTGAACTTTTACACAAGTTAAAGGATAAAAAACCGCACGTGAAGGGCAGATGTGCCAAATGTCAATATTTAAGTATTTGCGGCGGTAATTTCAGAGCAAGAGCAGAGGCTTATTATGATGATGTGTGGGCAGAAGACCCTGCTTGTTATTTAACCGATGAAGAAATTGGTTTATAATTGAGGGCATATATGCATACTTCTTTACCCACGCAATTTTTCAGGGGCAGACGCTTACGCCAAAGCCCCGTCCTCAGAGAATTAGTACGAGAAACCGCTCCCATCATGGCACAAGATTTGGTCATGCCTTATTTTGTGGTGGACGGTGTTGATGAGCATTTTTGCAAAGAAATACCTTCCATGCCGGGGCAATTTCAATTGAGCTTGGCAAGTCTTGAAAAAAGCGTTGCCAAAAGCCTTGAGCATGGACTGAAAGCTGTTATTTTATTTGGCATTCCCACAGAAAAAGACGCTGTCGGCAGTGAAGGTTACAATGATAACGGTATTGTGCAAAGGGCAGTACGTTTACTCAAAGAAAGCTTTCCGCAATTGCTTGTCATAACAGATGTTTGCCTTTGTGAATACACATCGCACGGGCATTGCGGACTTTTGGCACCAAATGGCGAAGTACAAAATGACCCGACTTTGCCATTACTCTGCAAAGTGGCTTTATCGCACGTTCGAGCAGGCGCTGATATTGTGGCACCTTCTGATATGATGGACGGGCGCATCGCCGCTTTACGTACCACCCTCGATGCCGAAGGTTATACTCATATTCCCATCATGTCCTATGCGGTGAAATACGCTTCTGCTTATTACGGACCTTTTCGTGATGCGGCAGATTCTGCGCCTAAAAGCGGCGACCGTAAAACATATCAAATGGATATGGCAAATGCACGAGAAGCCATGCGAGAAGCTCTTGCCGACGTTGAAGAAGGTGCCGACTTTTTGATGGTCAAACCTGCCGGGCCTTATTTGGATATTTTAAGGCAAGTACGTGATAACTTTGATCTGCCCTTGGTTGCCTATCAGGTAAGCGGTGAATACAGCATGATCAAGGCTGCCGGTTTAAACGACTGGATTGATGAAGAAAAAGTCATCATGGAATCCCTAACAGCCATAAAACGTGCCGGAGCAGACATAATTATTTCCTACTTTACCGCTGAACTTTTGGCCAAAGGATTGGTGCGTTCATGAACCATGATGACAAACATACACAGCCTGAACAAAGTACATCGGGCGAAAATAAAAATGGGCATCCACATGGTCTAAAATATATGGAGCATGGAAATCATCATACCGGCGGCCACTCCGCTCATCATACCGGCGGCCACGCCGCTTATCCTCATGCCAATAGATTTTTAGCCGACGGTTCTCCAAAGTGTCGCCTCATTGCATGGGAAGTGACTCGCTCTTGTAACTTGGCTTGCAAGCATTGTCGAGGTGAGGCCATGACCGAGCCTTATCCCGGTGAGTTATCAACACAAGAAGCCAAGGCTCTCATCGACACTTTTCCGGAAGTGGGAGAACCCATTATTATTTTTACCGGCGGCGAACCCATGCTGCGGCACGATGTCTTTGAACTTATTAGCTATGCCACAAACAAAGGTTTACGCTGTGTCTTTTCCACCAACGGGACTTTAATTACTCCCGAAACGGCTAAAAATCTCCGTGCTGCCGGCATTCAACGCTGTTCCATTTCTTTGGATGGGCCGGACGCCGCAAGTCATGATGATTTTCGTGCCGTACCCGGTTCTTTTGCGGCTTCTTTGCAGGGCATAGAGCATTTAAAGTCCGTGGGTATGGAATTTCAAATAAATACCACGGTAACACGCAATAATCTTCTTAATTTTAAAGATATATTCAATCTTTGCCAAGAACTTGGCGCAGCCGCATGGCATATTTTTTTGCTGGTACCCATGGGCAGAGCCTCACATATTGCGGATCAGGTCATCACAGCCAAAGAATATGAAGATGTTTTACATTGGCTGTATGATTTTCGTAAATTAACTACCATGCACCTCAAAGCTACCTGTGCACCGCATTATTATCGCATTATGCGCCAACGTGCCAAAGAAGAGGGAGTCAGTGTTAATCACGAAAATTTTGGCATGGACGCCATGACCAGAGGTTGCCTTGGCGGTACGGGATTTTGCTTCATCAGTCACCTTGGTCAAGTGCAACCCTGCGGCTATTTGGAACTGAATTGCGGTAACATAAAAGAAACCAATTTTCCTGAAATTTGGAAGCATTCAAGTTACTTTAAAAGTTTTCGCACTCAAGAAGATTATAATGGTAAATGCGGTGTTTGCGAGTATCACAAAGTATGTGGCGGTTGTAGAGCAAGAGCTTTTAGTATGGATGACGATCATATGGGTGAAGAGCCTTTGTGTACCTACATCCCCAAATCCATGCGTAAAAAATAAATAGAGAAAAATATGGATAATATCGACAAACAATTATTAGACATAATACAAACTAATTTCCCCATAAGCTCAAGACCTTATGAGGTTTTAGGGCATACTTTAGGCATTACCGAAGCCGAAGCATTGGCAAGAGTAAGAGCACTTAAGGAATTAAAAATCATTCGACGTCTCGGAGCTAATTTTGATTCCAAAAAGCTTGGATTTCGTTCCACTTTGTGCGCTGCCAAAGTTCCCGAAGATAAACTAGAAAGTTTTGTTGCACTTGTAAACAGTCATAAAGGCGTAACGCACAACTATTTACGTAAGCATAGCTACAATGTGTGGTTCACCTATATTGGCGCATCTTGGGAAGATGTAGTAAGTACATTGGCAGGCATTAGCGAAAAAACCGGTATTGAGGTTTTGAATTTACCGGCAACGAAATTATTTAAAATTCGTGTGGATTTTAAAATTGATGACAAGAAAGAAAATTAATTATCTGAATTTAGCTCATTAAATTCTTAAAATAATGAGGAAACATGAAAAAGCATCAGGACAATTTACCGCATAATCTTTTGGAGATTTCCCCTCTTGAAGGCGTTGTACGAGAGCTGTGCACCGAGGAATCGCTGGCCGCTGTATGGCACAAACCTGCACATAACGCCCCCATGCCCTGCATTAAGCGTTTGAATGAAATGATACAACGCTTGCAAGCGGCTTTATTTCCGGGATTCTTTGGAACAACGCAAGTTCGCCTCGACTCTTTGCGCTATCATTTGGCTGCCAACTTGGACAGCATTTATCATATTCTCACTGAACAAATTCGCAGCGGCTCTTGCTTTGCCTGTGCCGGAAAAGAAAATGAATGTAAGTTTTGCAGTGAAGGTGCAGCCAGAGCCGCCATGGCTTTTATGCATAAATTGCCTGAAATTCGCCGCGCGCTGGCATCAGATGCCAAAGCCGCTTTTGAGGGTGATCCGGCGGCTTCAAGCCCGGGAGAAACCATTTTTTGCTATCCTTCCTTGCTTGCCATGACGCATCATCGCATTGCCCATGAACTTTACAAATTGGAAGTTCCCGTGATTCCAAGAATCATATCAGAAATGGCACACAGACATTCGGGCATTGACATTCATCCCGGTGCCAGCATCGGCGATGATTTTTTCATTGACCATGGAACCGGCGTTGTTATAGGTGAAACAGCCGTTATCGGTCGTCATTGCAGAATATACCAAGGTGTCACTCTTGGTGCCTTATCATTCCCCAAGGATAGCGACGGTAGCCTTATCAAAGGCATTGCCCGTCATCCCATTTTGGAAGATGATGTAACTGTCTATGCCGGTGCCACCATTTTAGGACGTATCACCATTGGGAAGGGTGCCATAATCGGCGGTAATGTTTGGGTAACCAGAAATGTTGAAGCCGGAGCACGTGTGGTACAAGAAAAAGCCGTTACAGGAGATGCCAATGCTAAAAACAGCTAAAAATATCATCTTTATAAGTATATTATTAATTGCATGTTTTGCAAGCAGTGCATGTTCTTCCCATAAAGTGGTCTTTCATAACAGGGGCGAAATGCAAGTAGGTGGCGGTGTTGTCAGCTCTTTTTAAGTGGTTTTATAATAAAAATTCACCGCTGAAAGTATTTTAGACACTTTCAGCGGTGAACAAATTATTTTTATAACACAAATAAAAATTCTAATCGCAAACTCTTTATTCCACTGTCATTCACTGCTCACACTTACGCAATGTAAGCACAGCACAACTTTCCACATGCGCTGTTTGCGGGAAAAAATCCAACGGAATAAGCTTATTTAAAAAATAATCTTTCTTCAATAAAGCCAAATCACGAGCCAGACTTGCGGGATTGCAAGAAATATAAATAATATGTTTTGGCTGTGCTTGAATAATTTTTGCGAGCACCTCGGGATGCAATCCCATACGTGGAGGATCCATTAAAACTAAATGCGGTTGCGGCCATTTTTGCACAACTTTTTTTGCATCTCCCACAAAATATCGGCAATGCGCCATTTGTAGATTTTGAGCATTCACTTTGGCCATGGCAATGGCTTTGGGATTAATTTCAACTCCGTAAATGGAAGAAACTTTATCTGCAAATGAAAGCCCCGGAGCACCTACGCCACAATAAATATCCCACAGACAAAGGTCATTATTGCCATTGCAAATATACTTTTGCATATCCACAAGCTCAAAAGCTAATTTATCGGCTACTTTGGCATTGATTTGGAAAAAAGAATCATGCCCAAATTCATATTCAATACCACCAAGTTTTTGATGTAAAGTGCTGTTACCAAGCACAGTGACCAGATTTTCACCTTCAGCAAATAAGGTACGTGATTTTCTTTCTTCGTGCACAAAAGCCATGAGATTTGGATTGTCATCCAATAATTCTTGCCCCATTTTGCCAATTTTTGCCCGAAGAGTTTTTCCGGTGTGAGCGGTTATGAGCATAAGTACAATGTTTTTTTCATCACTTTCGGTGCAACGTATAACCGCATGGCGTAAAACACCTTCCGGACATTGCACAAGATCCCACGCTTTCAATTGTAATGCTTGGCATTTTTGGCGCAATTCCTCCAATACCTGCATACAGCTTTTGGGCATAAGCTTGCAATACGGTACGGAAACCACATCATGTGTCCCCTTTGCCCTAAGTCCCAGCTTAAGATGTTTTTGTGAAGAATCATTGGCAAAAGCAAATTCCATCTTATTGCGATAAAACCACTCCGAAGGTGAAGGAATAATACTTTGAATATTAAGCAATTCTCTGTCAGGAAGCTTGCCAATGCGCATCAAGGCGTCTTTAATCATGCGCTCTTTCCAAAACAATTGGGTAGCATAGGGCATGGCCTGCAAAGGACAGCCGCCGCATTCCGTACCATGTACACAAGCAGCAGCCCTGCTTTCGGGTGATTGCTCCAATAATTCCAAACAGGTAGCTTCGGCAAAAGTTTTTTTGCTTTTAGTGATTCTGGCACGAACTTTTTGCCCGGGAAGAGCACCGCTGACAAAAATCACTTGACCTTGTCTTTGCGTACTTTCACCTGTTTTTGCAGAGTTTTGATCAAAATCATCAATATCCGTAGAACTGTAGGCCGTTTCGTCTATTCTTCCCAACGCTCGTCCGTCATGAGCAAGAGACGTTAACTTCAAGGTATAAATATTTCCTAACATAAAATCACACTCATCTTTTGCCCTTGGTCATATGGTATACTCTTGGTATAATATACATAAGACCCACTTCTTTATTTTGCGGCGAATATTGTGTGGCCACAATCACATTCCCCAGATTCCACATGAAACCTCGCCCTTTTTCACCGGCAGTGGGCGGCCCAAAGCGTCCGGAAACCATATTTTTGATAACTTCTGCTTCTTTTTCATTGTTTACCGGATAATCTATAATCACAAATCCAAGTTCCTGTTCTGCCATACTTTTATCGGGAGCAATAACCCCATAACAAGCGGCCATTTGCTTGGCACCGGGAACTTTTGGGTTTAAGTTGTACATATCGCAAATGCGCTTAATATCTTCGCTTTCCGGTTTTATATCGGAAACTGAAAGGGCAGAACGCATGGCAGAGCGAGTAATACCTTTTTCGGCAGTCAAATCCAAACCAAAAAGAGTGACCGGAGGTAATTTTTTTTCACCATATTGCTCTACAGCCATGCCGTACAATTCTTGACGTGCCGCAGCATTTCCTCCCATGGTTGCGCCATAAAGTAACAATGCCGCCCGTTCGAGATTCTTGGGTACCGCCTTGCCCACACGATAAAAATGCCCTAAACGAGCTTGCGCCGGTACATTTTGTCCTGCTGCCGCAAGACTGTACCATGACACGGCATGTTTGGCATTGCGCACGACACCCTGACCGCTTTCATATAAAACTCCCAGAGCATATTGCGCATCATGTTGCCCAAGATCTGCTGCTTTGCGAAACCATTGGGCGGCAGTTTCAGGATATTTTTTACCTTGTGCATCGCCTCGTCCATGCACAAGCATACGCCCAAGGTGATACATGCCGTCTATATGCCCAAGATCAGCTGCCTTCCTAAATAAAGCCAAAGCTTCCTTGGTATTTTCCGGTATATGGGCTGCAGCATGTCCATTATCATAAACAAGTCCTAGGGCAATCATGGACGGTGCATGTCCTTCCTTAGCAAGTTTATTCCATATTTCAAGGGCTTCTTTATAATTCCCTTGTGCAAAACTTTGCGTACCCTTGGCATATAGCTCTTGCATCTCTTCCAATTGTGCCGGTGTCGGTTGACCGATATCTCCTTGCATAACAGAACCTTGAGGCACAAGAGCGGGGGTCTGCGGTCTTGGTACAATACTCTGCCGTATACTGGTTCCCCCTCCTATATCACCTTGTGTTTGCGGTGTCGGTGAACCTGTACTTGGCTGCACAAAAGGTGGAGACGCCGCAGGAACATTACCGGGAGGCGGACTCACCTGAAAAGTCTGAAATCCATTATTGTTTACTTGACCACCTGCTTTGTTTTCGGTGGCATCAAGTGTTTTTGGAGGAGTAACACTTCCATACACATCCATGCCTTGCGGTTGAGTGGCAGCCCATAATTGCGTATGGCAAAAAATTATAAGTGTAACAATATAAGCAAGAAGGCTATGAAATTTTGGCATGACAACCTCAGGATTCAAGCAAATGTCTTACATATTAACTAATTCGCCACAGTCGGCTTTATTTGCAAGTGATATACTTAGGTATAACCTATTGATTTCATTTTGTCACCCTTGAAGTATAATACAATTTTATGGCAAATACCATTATAATTCTCTCAACAGTCTTAATTTATTATTTTTAAAATATGTTTTATTTTTTATAAAATCCTATTTTAAGACCTCTGCGCAATTCATTGCGCAAGGTCTTTGGAGCGTTGACGGTAGTCAATGCGACCGAAAATCAAGAATAGGCGGAGCTTTGCTTCGCCGTTAAGTGATTGATTTTCGTGCCTTTACCTCTGCACACTCATTTTGTATGTGCAAATGAAAAACTATATTTTACACATAAAATTATATTTGAAAATAATTGTGCAGAGGTCTTA
>CAYJHV010000045.1:0-8633 GCA_964369825.1 uncultured Desulfovibrionaceae bacterium
TGATTTTCGTGCCTTTACCTCTACACACTCTTTTTTTATGTGTAGATACAAAATCATGTTTTACATATAAAGTTATATAAAAAAATAATTGTGCAGAGGTCTTAATACAAGAATATTCAAGTTATGGAGTATTTTGTGGAAAAAACACATAGTAACACAAGAAACAAGGCAGATTCAAAAACTTTGCTTTCAGCTGAGGAAATCATTTCTGACTATATGAAAGAAGGCTTGCTTTTACGCAAAAATTTTTTTGCTCAACACACCAAAACCCTTGATACTGCAGCACGCACTCTTGCCCGTGCGCTGGCAAGGGGAAATAAAATTTTTTTATGTGGCAATGGAGGCAGCGCAGCCGATGCCCAGCATTTAGCCGGTGAATTTGTCAATCGCTACCTTATAGATAGACCGCCGCTTCCTGCCATAGCCCTTTCCACCGACACTTCTGTACTCACGGCAATTGCCAACGATTTCAGTTTTGAAGAAATATTCTCCAAACAAATTGAAGCCCTTGGGCAAGGAGGCGATGTGCTCATAGCCATATCCACCTCCGGTAACAGCAAAAATGTCTTAAAAGCGTTGCATGTTGCCAAAAAGCTTGAAATATCAAGTATCGGACTTACAGGAAACGGCGGGCAAATGCTCTCCCTTTGCGATATTATTTTACCTGTGCCGCACACTCTGACCCCACTTATCCAAGAAATTCACATTGCCATCGGTCACCTTTTATGTCATCTTACGGATCACTATTTATTTGAAAATGTTGTTGCATTGAAAGAGGATGCACAATAAAAGAGAGTATTAATATGCCCATTTATGAATATTTTTGTCATAGTTGCGACCATGAATTTGAAGAAATTATTTTTGGTGACGAATTGCCGGAATGCCCCAAATGCCATGCGGAAAAATGTCAAAAACTCATATCCCGTCCGAGCAAAAGACGTTCCGGTACCGCAAGCTCTGAGTTTGACAATGCAGCACAAGCCATGCCTTCAAGACCTTCTGCCGGCAAGTGTAGTGGATGTAGCGGAGGTAATTGCGCTGCATGTTAGCGGTTAGTGGTAAGCATATCTTCATAAATATTCGATAATTAGATTTCTTTTAACAGGTTGATATATTATAAAAATTAGTGATATCTATTTGTCAATGAAGTATGCTCTTCCGCTTAGAACCTTTCACTTTTGGCAGCGCAAAATCCTGACGGATTTTGTAGCTTCTACTTTTGCAAGTAAAAACTAGCACACATACCATTATCCACTCCACTAAGCCGGTGTGATATTTAAAATATCCAAGGAAGCAATTTCTTCCTCGGCTACTCTTGCGGCTTCTGCCATGATTTTTCCTTCGCTTTCCTTCCACGATTGCAGAATTTGCTTTTTAAACTCGGCGCCAAAGGCTTTGAGTTGATCGTCGCATAATTTTTCAAGGCGTTTTTCACTGAACAAGCGTTTGCGTAAAATTCCCGGTACGGGCACATACAAAACTTTGTTCACCACCCATTTGTCAAGATTGAAAACTTTCATGAGCACAAGACCACCCACTCCCAATACGGTGGCAGTTAAAGGTGCGCCCGAAGCTGCCAATGCCGCAAGACCGGGAGCTGCTACCATGGTGGCCATTTCCGCTGCATTGC
Source organism: uncultured Desulfovibrionaceae bacterium (assembly GCA_964369825.1). Lineage (GTDB taxonomy): Bacteria > Desulfobacterota > Desulfovibrionia > Desulfovibrionales > Desulfovibrionaceae > CAYJAD01. The sequence goes on from CAYJHV010000045.1 coordinate 1,631, forward strand.
GATCTTGACTTAAAGTTGACTTGCCAAGACCTTGCGCCATATCATTGATGAAATCGTGCATGGCAAGGGCAATCCACGTATGTTCGAGGCGTTCGGGTACAATGGGAATGCCTTTTTCGTGAAACCAATCCTTAAGTTCCTCACGACAAGCTTGTACAATTTGTCGCCCAAGCCCGGTCATGGCAACGTCCAAGAGGCTTTGCACCCTTTCCTTTTCTGTCACAAGATTTTTGCCAATACCTTCCATGAGTTGCAATAATGAACCACCATTTTCACGGTAGAAACGAAATTCCGGCAATAAAATCACATCACGTAAAAAAGTACCCAGTTCTTGCATCAACATTTGAGAACCATTTTCCAAAATACGTGTAATACCACGGCGTAAAATGCGCTCTTGCATAAAGCGCGGCAATTCCTCTTGCAAGGCTTTACGTCCTTCACGTAAATGCATGGCAAGCATATTGTATTGAGCAAGCCCCTTGGCAATGTCGGCATATGGTTCATCGCCCAGTAAGATTTTAACGTCACTGCCAAGCACACTGCGTACCACATCTATCACAAAAGGCCATGCCGAGCTACCGCCGGTAAGTAAAATGAGTGGTTTATCGGCAAAAGGTGAAGCATGAGCCGAGGACTTTTGTGTATCTTGCGTATGTTTTTCTAGGGAATGGCGCACATTGCTGCACACGGCAAAAAACAAATCCTCAAACCATGAAATCAGATCCACTTGTTTTCCCTGCAAAAGTCCTTGACCCTGCGTTGAAATACCGGCTCTTTGTGCGTGCTCTTGCATGGAACGCAAAAGATCATGGCTTGCCACATATTTACCGGCATGTTCCAAAAAATCTTCCCATGTAAAATTTTCTATATAAGCAGAAGATTCCATGCTTTTTTTACCGTCAAAATATGACCAACGCACACGAACGGTAAGCGCACCGTTACGATCTTCATTCATGGCAGCGGAAAATTCTTCCTTGGCACGGCGACAGGCCACCCAATGTACATAATAATCGTTGCCTTCTTTTCGTAGCCTATCTTCCAAACCGGGATTGCGCTTAAGCAAAATTTGATAAAATAAATCGTCAAAGAGTCGACCACCATAGAGCATATCACCATGGCGACTGACCACATCGGCACGGCGTAAGTGGGCAAAATCGCAGGTACCGCCTCCAAAATCCACGGTTATAACACCTCTTGCCGCCACGGAAGGAGGTAATTGGCCGTTAGCTATGTAGTGCAAAAGTGCGCCCATGGGTTCACGTAAAAAATGCGCATTGTGCCAACCTGTACTTTGCAGACATTGGCGCAATACTTGTTGATAATGATTTTCGGCCTGAGAGGGAATGCCCACCAAGAAATGATTGTTTTTGTCATTCATATCGGGCATATGCAAGTCGCTGCGCAAAAGACGCAAAAAATCCAACATATAACCTTTGGCTTCATCATGAACGGCTATGTCCGGTTTGAATTGCGAACGCAAGGTATAACTTTGACGCTCTCTGTCGCTGGCTTCTCCAAATTCATATTCTGCGGCAGCACCGATAAGAAAGGGGACGTTATCGTTATACAAAACCAAGGTGGGAATGGCGCCGCCAAGAGCAGGATTGTGCCAACGCTCGGGCTTAATCACCGTTACTTCAGGTGGATCGGACGTTGGTACGCCTTCAAGATCAGTTTGACAGGCGGCAATGCAAGTATTGCTGGTACCAAGATCCATGGCTATGACATTGGCAGTGATAATTGTTTGTTTTTGCATATTATTTTTTCACCTTTCTAAGCTAAAGCGCATACTTCATTAATAATTAAATTATATTATTTGGGCATAAATTTCCATAAATGTAGAAAATTTATTTGTCATATATTAATGAAGACATGCTCATTTTCGCACTTTGCGCACGGTACCTTTACGTGCCAGCACGCCATGCTCAAATACCGGCGGTTCATCCACATAACAAGCATCGCCAAGTGCAATATGCCCAAGGGGAGTATATTGTTCTTCCAAGGCTTGTTCCCAAGTAAGCAAACCTTCTTCTCGTTGTGCTTCAATACCCACTTTGCGCAAGCGAGTTTCCATCCAATCTTTGCGTGCTTCGGGCAATTCTCCTGCCAAGGAATACAGCTCAACGCCCACTTTGTGCCATGCGGCTTTGCGTCTATCTTTCTTAAAAGCTAAATTTTCCAGTAAAAGCGGACCGATACAACTGGTAGCCGCCCACCATTGGCATACTGATGTATGTAATTTGTCTTCAAAATCTTGATGGTCAAATGATAGCGGACGATGCAGGAACAGACTGAAAACAAAGCAAAAAATGAGCACGCCATAAATATTGCTGAAAAATGCTACGCTGTGCCCTTCATGTAAAAATGTCCCAAGGGATTGAATAAGATGTAAAAAACCAATTTTTCCACTAAAAAAATCACGAACAATAGCCAAAACCAAAATAAAACCAAAACTTAAACTACACAGCTTTGCAAAGCGTTTCCATGCATATCTCTTATTGAAAACAAATAACATACCGGAATTTTTCGCTTGTACTAAATATTCCGCAAACCAAAGCAAAGCCATGGCTCCCATGAGCGCACAAAGAACCACCAAGCCCGTGCTTTGATAGGCTGCACCGTAAAATTCTGTAGCTTGCCCTGTTCCCTGAAGATTGACGGCGGTACCCACTGCTTCGGGAAAAATCCCTATACCAAGCAAAGCTTGACCAAATGCCATCCCAAGTAATAGACCGAGTATGGCAATTACCGCCGAGCGCCACGCACTAAAACGTGAAACTTTGCGAACCTTTGGCAATAAAAGCGGAGGCAACATACTGCGCCATGCGTTTTCCAGCTCCAAAGCATCAGCTTCGGCTTTCACATCATTTACCGATGCAGTGATATGCTCAAAGTCTTGAAAACATGCTTGTTTAAGCATATGAATTAAATTTTGGCGTGTATCAAAGATACGTCCTTGTAAATCACTTTCTTGAGGCATTGCCGGTAAATTTTGCGTTGCCACGCTCACTATTTGCGTAAAATCCATTTGAGCCGGGCATATATTTTTATGGTCTTCAGGCTTTGTCATTGCTATGATAATCCTCTTAAAATTATACAATTATTCTATACTATGAACCACTTCCTCAGGGTAAATGCTCTCCATGCCGGCTAAAAATTGTGCAAATTCACCGGCTTCAATGGCAATTCGGGCACGGCGTACCGTATCCAAAAAATATGTAAGATTGTGCAAAGAATTTAATCTGTATGCCAAAAGTTCATGACTCACATAAAGATGACGTAAATAAGCACGGCTAAAGGTACGACATGTATAACATTGACACAGGGGGTCAAGGGCATTGTCGTCTTCGGCAAATTCCTTGCGTTTAATATTTATTTTCCCAAGAGAGGTATACAATGTACCGTTACGGGCATTACGTGTGGGCATAACACAGTCAAACATATCAATGCCGGCATCGATACCTTTGACAATGTCCAACGGCGTTCCCACCCCCATAAGGTAGCGTGGTTTGTCCGCCGGCAATAAAGGAGCTGTATGGTAGAGAAAATCCATTAAGATTTCCTTGCTTTCACCCACAGAAAGACCGCCAATGGCAAAGCCGTCAAAATCCATGGAGCATAATTCCTCCACGGAACGCTTACGCAAATCCTTAAAAAATCCGCCTTGGGTAATGGCAAAAAGCAAATTGTGCGCAGTTCCCTTGGGGTAAGCCATGCGAGCACGCTCAGCCCAGCGAGTGGTCAGCGCAAGAGATTTTTCCGTATAAGCATAATCGGCACCAAAGCCCACGCATTCATCAAGCACCATCATAATGTCGGAATTTAAATTCCGCTGGATTTTTATGACATTTTCAGGCGTAAAAAAGTGCTTGGAACCGTCAATGTGCGAGCGAAATTCCACTCCTTCTTCGCTGATTTTTCGAAGTTCGTTTAAACTAAAAACCTGAAAACCGCCGCTGTCGGTAAGAATGGGCTTTTGCCATGCATTAAAATTATGCAAACCGCCACGCCTTGCCACCAATTCATCGCCGGGACGTAAATAAAGATGATAGGTATTCCCAAGGATGATTTCAGCCTGCATGGCTTCTAAGTCGTCGGGAGCAATGGCCTTAACCGACCCCACGGTACCCACGGGCATGAAAATGGGAGTGCGTATAGAACCGTGCGCTGTGCGTAAAATTCCGGTACGGGCATTGCCGTCCTTGGCAGTAAGAGTGAAGATATCGTTCATACCCACACATATAATAACGTTTTCGTAAATAAGCAAGCAAGAACAATACTCTTTGCAGCTCAAAAATTATGTCCCCTTCCCCATCAACTTCATATCATAAATTTTATCAAAAAAATGACTGATAAGCGTACTTTTGGGGTATTCAGGCTAAACATTTTACAATTTTTGACGATAATACAAATTAGATGGGATAGTTCTGTGACTAACTTATTAAGTGGTCTATACGTAATCTAAACGGAGTTTAGATTTTTAAAATGGTGTAATATACTTTTAAAAATAGGAATAACTATGAAAATTAGAACTGCTTTTTTTATTTCGAACTTTTTGGTTGTCATTATGATTCTTACATCATTGTTTTTTCTTTTTACAGCGAGCAATGCTTTTGATGAAATTCAAAAAGTGAACGAAAATAACGCTAAATTGATTGAATTATCACATGAACTCAGTGATTCTTCCAAAGCACTCACCGACAATGTGCGATTGTATGTAGCAAACAATGACGAATCATTTAAAAATGAATATGACAAAATAGTTAACATAAGAGCCGGCGAATTGCCACGCCCGCACACTGCAAGAGTTGCTCCCGGTAAAAGAATTGCACTGCTAGACCTGTTAAGGCAATACGGTCTTACAGGTGAAGAATTTGCTTTACTTGAAAAGTCAAACAAGCTTTCAAATACCTTAATTGGCATTGAAACAGAAGCTATGAATGCTATGCAAGGTAAATTCAAAGATAAAAACGGTAATTACACAGTAGATGGTGCACCAAATCAACAAATGGCAATAGAGCTGGTATTTGGTTCCCAATACAGGAATGAAGTAAGTAAGATAATGGCTCCAATCAATACTTTCACTTCTAAATTATCCAGTCGAACAAGTGCTCTTGCTCAAGATGTCACCAATAGTTTTGTAACATCTAAATTTTCAACCATGATTTGCATGTCTGTTGCCATTGTCTTAGCTATACTTTCTTATTTATTTACTCAACAAGCGGTCATTAAGCCCATAGAGCTGTCCACTGCTTTTGCAAAAGAAGTCAGCCAAGGAAATTTGGCTGCCACAATAAAATTAAATAAAAAAGATGAAATTGGTCAGCTTGTAAATGCCATGCGCTCTATACTTATTACGTTAAATGACATTGTTGACGAAATATATCAAACATCTAATAAAATTTCTTCCGGTGCATTAATTTCTCAAGCTGATGACTCAAGATTTAATGGAGGATTCAATAAACTTGTTGTTTCTGTAAATCGCCTTTCAAAATCTTATCAAGACTTGCTTGACAATATGCCTGCGGGTATTTTCACTGCCTCTCAAGATAATAAAATTATCTATATGAATAAAACAGCTAAAAGCATAATAGGGGAAACTGATGTTATAGGAAAAAATTGCGGAAAATTTTTCAACTCACCTGCCTGTGGTAATGAGCATTGCTTAGGCTGTAGTTCCATAACTAAAAATGGACTCATAAATGCTGTAGCTCCTTGCGTAATTAATGGTAAAAGTATGCATTTTGACGTGTTTGCCAGTCCTCTCTTTAATGCTGACAATAAGGCAGTGGCATATATTGAATTCTTAAACGATATTACAAAAGTACATGAACAAAGCGAAGCAATTAAGAATATGTCAATCCAATCCACCGAAATTGCCACTCGTGTAGCATCTGCAACGGAAAAACTTTCGGCTCAAACAGACCTTATAGTTGAGGGCTCAGATTTTCAACGTGAACACATTGAAAGAACAAGTACAGCAATGACAGAAATGAATGCTTCTGTGCAGGAAGTAGCACAAAATGCCTCAAACACAGCCGAGCAAAGCAATTCCGTACTTGAAAAAGCACAAGAAGGTATCGGTACTATAGAAAAAATGTCCAATGCAATGATATCACTGACCGGTTCAGCCGATAACTTGGCAGAGAATATGAACACATTGGAGCAACTTTCCAATGGAATTGGGAGTATTATTAGCGTTATTAACGATATTGCCGACCAAACTAATCTTCTTGCGCTAAATGCTGCCATTGAAGCAGCAAGAGCCGGCGAAGCAGGACGAGGCTTTGCTGTTGTAGCCGACGAAGTAAGGAAGCTTGCTGAAAAAACAATGAACGCAACCAGTGAAGTAAGCCAAAGTGTGCGCTCAATCCAAAACTCAAGCACAGCTAACCAAGAAGAAGTAAAACAAGTTGTGGAGCAGATATCACAAGTGTCTGAATTTGCAAAGCAGTCAGAAAATTCCTTACAAGAAATTGCATCTGTTACAAGTCTTAATACGGCAATGATTCACCAAATAGCCAGCGCTGCCGGTGAACAAACATCAGTTTCGGAAGGCATTTCACAGTCTATGAGTGACATTAACAGTGTTGTAAATAAAAATGCCGAAGCTATTCTTCAATCCGCTGAAGCAATTCGTGAACTTGCAAAACAAGCACAAGAATTACGAGTTACTATGGGAAGAGTATAGCAGTAAAAATAATCGCCTCAAGCGAAAGAGCATAATTAAGCTCCCTGCGCAATTCATTGCGCAGGGAGCTTTGAATATTTATGAATATATGCTTATAGCGCTTCCACTCTGAATTTAAACCAAAAAACGTAATTGCAAATCATATAGAAAAGCAATTACGTTTTTTATTTCTTGCTAAGCAAAAAAATTTTAGCGTCGTTTAACTTTCAATTTTATTCACGGCTATTGCCAAACGTGAAATTTTACGAGCAGATGTTTTCCAATGCATAGCTCCCTTGGTGGAAGCTTTGTCAAGTACAGAAGTTGCAAGCA
>CAYJHV010000046.1:0-4263 GCA_964369825.1 uncultured Desulfovibrionaceae bacterium
TTTTTCACTCACTACATATTTTGACACTTACGACGGCTCCGAGGGCAATTGCCAATCCTCGAGCGAGCACACATCGTACAACTTAAGAAAAAGGCAATTTTTGGGGGTTGACAAAGGGCCACATAAGAAAGTTTTCCCCAAAAAATTCTAAATTAATATTTTCCTAACAAAATTAATCTTTTTTGCGCATTCCGCTTTCTACATCAACGCCTTTTGGCGGTGTGAACGAAAAAGTATTTTTAGGAAAGGTTACATTTGTTTGTACTTTTGTAAAGTGTAACGTATTGCTATTGTTGTAAAAATCAATAATACTTGCTTTACGAATAATACTGTTTTTATCCACCCAAATGAAGGCTTCCACCATTTCCGGTGTGGGTTCGTGGGGATAAAGGTGCAATTTGGTATAGCTCCCGTCTTTACCAAGATTTTTCACGCTAAAATCTTTATTGAGTTGCGCTTGACCGGTTATAACTTGTACTAAGGGACGGGAGCTTTCCACAATATCCGGTGTATATTTATAGGCAATTTCTTCGTCTGGTAAGTAATTCCAAACAACTTTATCGCCAATGAGTAATAATTCCGGGTTGGGATCTTTGCTTTCCCAGCGTACCAGAAAAGGTTTCTGGAACAAAAGTGTTCCTGTTCTTTTTTGTACGGAGCCGCTTTCTTTATGGTCAAGGGTTTGTTGAAAAGTTGTTTGAATGGTTTTAATTTGTTTATATTTTTTTTGAATAGCCGATTCAATGGATGCTGCATGGGTAAGGGATGCGGCACCGATTAAATACATACCGAAAAAGATGAGTATAATAAGATTTAAGAAAATATTTTTTTTCATGATTTACCTCTATTTTAATAAAGTTCGTGGCTTGCTGCCATCGGCAGGGCCAATAACGCCGTCACGTTCAAGTTGCTCTACCATTAAGGCAGCTTTGTTAAAACCAATTTTAAAACGTCTTTGTACCAAGGATATGGAAACTTTACCTTGTTCTTCCACAAAGGCAAGCACTTGTGCATAAAGGGCATCTCCTCCGGTATCCACAGAGGCGGTACTTTTGACTTCGTTTTGTTCATTGGCCCAGTCGGAAAAGTCCACTTTATATGCCGGCGGAGCTTGGCTTTTCCAATATTCTACCACCGATTGAACTTCTTCATCGTGTACAAAGGGACCATGCAGACGTAAAAGTTTTCCGCCACTGGGCTTGAAAAGCATATCGCCTTTGCCAAGTAAGTGTTCTGCACCAACCATATCTAAAATAGTACGTGAATCGTGCTTACTGGTCACTTGGAAGGAAATACGGCATGGAAAGTTTGCCTTGATGATACCTGTAACCACGTCCACGCTGGGGCGTTGAGTAGCCAAAATCATATGAATTCCGGCAGCTCTTGCCAATTGGGCAAGGCGCACAATGCTTGTTTCCACTTCACGGGCGGCGGTGAGCATAAGATCTGCCAATTCGTCTATGATGATTACAAGATAGGGCAATAATTCCAATTCTGCCAATTCCGGCGGTATGTGTTGCCCTTGCTCGTGTGCATGGTGTAGGATACGTAACTTTTCATTATAGCTGATAATATTACGCACTCCCATGCGTGCCATGCATTCATAACGCTTGTCCATTTCATGTACTGCCCATTCCAATGCGGTTTTGGCATGTTGCATTTCGGTGACCACAGGGTGTACAAGGTGCGGTAAATCAGCATAAACTGCCATTTCTATGCGCTTGGGATCGATGAGTAAAAGCTGCATATCATCAGGCTGATTGGTATATAACAAGCTGAGCAAAATGGTATTTAGACCAACACTTTTACCGGCTCCTGTGGCACCTGCCACCAAAAGGTGTGGCATTTTTGAAAGTTCGCTCACATATGGTTTGCCGGCAATATTTTTACCGATGACCATTTTAAGCGGACCGGCAGCATTGGTAAAGGAAGATGCTTGTAAAATTTCTCTAAAATTTACCATTTCCCGCACGTCATTGGGGATTTCGATGCCTACGGTATCAGACCCCGGAATGGGGGCTTGAATGCGGATGGAGATTGCCTTGAGTGACAGAGCTATATCATCATTTAAATTGGAAATTTTATTGACCCTTGTACCGGCTGCCGGGCGCACTGCATACATGGTGACCACAGGTCCCGGGGTAATACGCACTAAATCGCCTTGAATGCCGAAATTCCCCAAACACGCCATAAGTGCTTCGCCTTTTTGTTCCATAATTTCACGGGCAATACGTGTTTTTGGTGTACTTTGAGGCGTTTCTTGTAAAAGTGCCAAGGGAGGAAGCGGAAAACACATTTTTTCGGCTTTGGCTTTTTTTACGGGCTCCGGTGTTTTTGTTTCGGTTAAGGGCTTTGTTTCATTTTCGTCATCTTCGGTTTCGTTTTCGTCTTCGTCTTTATTTTCTTCGGAAAAAATAATACTATGCGCTATGTTATCTTCACGAATTTGAGTAAAATCACTTGGCGTTTCGATAAATTGCGCATCTTCGGCAGGTACAATGCTGATATTGGGATCGTCGGTACTATATTCCGGGGTGAGATCATAAATTTCAGGCATGGCAGCAGGCTTTGGACGTGAAAATGCTTTTTTGAACATATTGCCCATGCCGGTGAAAAATCCTCGTATATTTGGACGTGGAAAAGTGGGTAAAAAACGAGTAAAGCGTTTTTTACTGGGGATATCGGTACTTTCTTCGCTGTAGTGCTCTGTTATTTCCACACGATGTTGCACGGAATTTTGTGAATCGGAGGATCGTTGCGGCAAAGCCAATTGCGGTATGGCTTTTATGCGACCGCTGAAGAAAACTTGCAGTTTTTTGCATATATGCGCCCAAGAAATACCAAAAGAAAGTTGCGTGGCCATGGTAAACAAAAAAAACCATAAAATAGCCGATCCCCAAGGGCTTAAGTATTGGGTGGAATGGGTAAAGAGTGTTGAACCCACCATACCGCCGCCTTTAATGGTACCAAGCTTCACATTCCATGCCGCTCCAATGAAAAGTAGGCAAATGGTCAGTAAAAAATAGCCAAGCCATCGCCACCATAACAGTTCATAAGAAGGCATAATGCAGGCAATGCCCACGGCAGCAAACACCAGCGGCCAAATATAAGCGGCAATGCCAAAAACATCGTTTAAAAATCCTGAAAGATAGGCACCCAAAAGACCTGCTTCATTTTGTACCGTATGCATTTTGCTGGTTATGTGGTTTAAGCTTGGATCGGCAGGGAAATGCGTTACTAAACTTAAAAATACATAAAGTCCCCAAAATATCAGAAAGAATCCCGAAAATTCACGGGCTATTTTTTTAGCGTCCGTAAAAATACCCTCCCGAAGTTTTTATGCTGTTTGAGCTTCCTTCAATAGTAAATTTTTAATTACAGGCATGGAATTTAAAATTGCTAAATTCGTATTCTTATTTTTTTTTGTGTCTGTCCACCTTATATAATAAGAAAAGTGCCACAAGTAAAGTCACCACTTCCCCAAGAGGTAAGGCTAAGGCAACGCCTTTGACAGCTAAAAATTTGGGGAGGAGCCAAATAAAGACTATGGGCAAAAGCAAAGTACGTAATAAGGCTATAATGGCAGATTCTTTGGCTTTAAGCAAACCGGTAAAATAGGCGGTAAAAATAATATTCAAACCACAAAATAAAAACATAAAACGAGAATAAGACATAAAATTTACAGCAAAATCCACAGTTTTACCTTTATCTTCAATGAATATGGCCACAAGCTCATATGGATAAAAAGTCATGGCCAAAAAACAGATAAATCCTATGCTAAAGGCAGCAGCGGCACCGGATAAAAGCAATGAGCGTACTCGACGAGATAAATGACAGGCATTGTTGGCACTGACCAAGGGACTGAGTGAATCGCTAAAACCAAAGCACAACATGAGGCAAAACCACGTGATAATATTGATTACCGTAAATGCCGCCACACCATAAGCGCCCACTAAATCCATAATGGTGATATTAATGACAATGAGCACTATGCCTGTGGACATTTCATTGATCATTTCCGAAATGCCGTTCCAAACACTTTGCAAAACCTCAAGCCAGCTACCCACTTTTTTTGTAAAATACAGTTTACGAGCTTTTTTTCCATTGAGATAAGCAAAGCTTAGAAAAATAAGTGCCGAGACATAGCCTATGCCGGTGGCAAGAGCAGCCCCTTGTACTCCCATGGAAAAATGGACAATGAAAAGATAATCTAAAATGATATTTACTATTGCCGTCAACACCAAACAGCCTGATGCCAAAGCG
>CAYJHV010000046.1:4273-8591 GCA_964369825.1 uncultured Desulfovibrionaceae bacterium
TACTCGTAAAAAATATGGCCAGCTAAAGCCAAGAAGCAAAGGAGTAAAAAAATATGATACGGTATGTAAGTATTCCACAGAATCTGCGAGCAAGCTTTGGTCAGCTCCCAAAAAAGTGACAATTTCTTCGGTAAAAAGTACACATAGCGCACTGATAATAAGACTGCTTATGAAGATGGAGCACATGATTTTTGTATATACAGCAGATGCCAGATGCATTTGTCCTGCCCCAAGATAGTTGGCACAACGTACCGAACCGCCCGAAACCAAGGCTATGCCAAAACCGGTGATGAGACTAAATATTGGCCACACAATATTAAGTGATGCCAAAGCCATGGATCCCACATATCGACCAACAAAAAAAGCATCAATGAGCCCGGCAGAGGATATAAGTAGAAAGGAAAATGCCCACGGTAAGCTATAACGAAAAAACATGCTCACCACGGGAGCATGTAACATATTTGTTTTGGAAAAAGCAGAACTCATAACAATCTCTTATAAGCATATCTTTATAAATATTTGGTAAATAAAGAATATATTAAATTATATATTACTGAAGATTGATTATTTATAAAAAATAAAAAGGCGAGGTTATATTAACCCCGCCACGAATTAATTTTTTACATAATTTTTTGTTTAGTTAAATTTCGACCTAATGTGTTTTTACGTAGTCGTCAAGAGTGCTTGCCGAGGTGTTTTTGCTTACCCAAAAGGCAGACGCCCAGACCATGAGAGCAGTAGCTTGAGTATCGTCCAAACGACGGATTTTAGCCTCAAGCGGAGCCTTGGCAGCTCCATGTTTTAAGTGGACGTTTGCCACATCACAAGCATCCATAACTCGTAAATGTAAGTAGGAAAGACGCGTATGATCCGGCAAAAGCTTTAAATCTTTGTGAGATTCCACAATGGTTTTTAACTCCGCAGGGCTGAAGGTGTTTTTTATGCCTGCAATGGCACGGAAAAAAGTGTCCACAGCCCAAGGCAAAATAAACTCCGCCCCCGCACTCTTGGTACGAAAATAGTCTTTGAGCCAACGTTCTTGGTCATTGCTAATGCGAGCTGCTACTTGTGGCATTTTTTACCTCTAAAAATTTGCATGTTATTTTTTATCACATAATGCAAGCAGTTCATAACTGTACGCATTATTTATTCCGCTGTGTATGCAAAGTCTAAATCTATAATATAAAAGAATATAAATGTCAAGTTTTGTAGGTAGCTTTCCCAATGATATACATTTGATTTATGTATTCTATACAAGAGCAAGAAAAAATTCAAGGAAAATCTAGAAAATATCTTGCATTGTATACAATTTGCCCGGTTGTTGTTTATTGAGCCATTTGGCCACTCGAATGGCACCGGCAGCAAAGGTTTGACGAGAGTGCGCTTGGTGGGTGATTTCAATGCGTTCACCATCGCCTAAAAAGTACATGGTATGTACGCCTACCACATCGCCGCCCCGTATGGTTTGAATGCCGATTTCATCTTTTGGACGCTCTCCGATAATGCCTTCACGATGGTAATTGGCAACTTCGTCCAGATCCCAATCTCGGGCTTTGGCAAGATATTCTGCCAGTTTTAAGGCAGTGCCCGAGGGAGAATCTTTTTTGCGACTGTGATGCAATTCCACCATTTCAATGTCATAGTCTTCACCCAACATTTTAACCAATTGCGGTAAAATTTTATAGAGCACATTTACCCCAATGCTCATATTTGGTCCCCAAGCAATACACGTTTTTTCGGCACTTTTGCTGAGTGATTCTTTTTGCGCATCATCTAAGCCTGTGGTACCGATAACCATGGGGTTGCCATACTTTGCCGCAATTTCTGCCAAAGGGATTGAGGCTTGCGGAGCAGTGAAATCAATGATGGTAGCACCTTTGGCATTTTGCAAAAGTTCTTCTGCAGATGTGGAAACAGGGCAGGGCGCCTCAGTCACCGTTGCTTTGCAATCTTTATGCTCCAAAAGTCCTACAAGGGTACAAGCCGGATCTGCTTGCACCTGTTCCACAAGTGTTCTGCCCATTCGTCCACAGGCACCTGAAATAATAATTGAAATGCTCATAATGTATCCTTGTTTAAGTTTAAATAAGTGATCCTTGTTTATAATTGAGTTTGGAAGCAATTTTTTGTTCTTGGTCATGACGGTCAGGGCTACCATTACCATATTGAGTTTCGTTGCTACCATTTTCGACTTGGTCAGCGCTGTCATCTTTTGCAACTTCTTGACACATACTCAAAAATTCTGCTTCTTCCATAATAGCTATGCCAAATTTTTCTGCCTTATCTTTTTTGGAACCTGCCTTTTCACCCACGATGAGATAGTCCAATTTTTTAGTAACACTTCCCACAATCTCCGCACCCAACCCTTCGGCAAGAGCAGCTGCTTCATGGCGCGGCATACTGAGGGTTCCGGTAAAAAGAATTTTTTTGCCAAAAAGAGGCGATGCACTTTTTGTATCATGAATCTTATTTTGCCCGGTTTGCTCGGCAATGGCTGTTTCGGGATACAGTCCGATGTCTTTAAATTTTTGCAACAAAGCTTTATTGCCGGTACTTTGAAAATAGGCTTGAATGCTTGCCGCCACTTCAGGCCCTATGTCCGGAAGTGCCATAAGTTCGGTGTCCCATGCCTTGGCAAGTTCATCCACATTTTTAAAGTGCTTGGCAAGTGTTTTTGCCGTTTGCTCACCCACATGTCTGATACCAAGGGCATTGATAAAACGAGACAAAGTAGCTTTTTGTTTGGCATTTTCAAAAGCATCCACAAATTTTTGTGCCAGCACCTCTCCCATGCGCTCAAATTGCAAAAGTTCCTCTACTTTAATAGTAAATAAATCAGCGGGATTTTGTATTCTTTGAGCAACAACCAATTGCTCTATCCATTTTTGCCCAACGCCCTGAATATCAAGTCCGCCTTTGGAAACAAAATGTTTGATGCTTTGCATACGCATGGCAGGGCAAGATATATTGGTACAACGCCAAGCGGCTTGACCAAGTTCTCGAGTGGCTTTTTCATGGCATACAGGGCACGTATGCGGAAATTGAAATATGTGTGCATTTTCTGAACGTTCACTGAGTACAGGTCCCACAATTTCCGGAATAACATCGCCGGCTCGTTGAATAATCACCGTATCGCCAATGCGCACGTCCTTAGCCGCTATTTCATCTTCATTATGGAGGGTGGCACGAGATACCATAACACCTCCCACCGCTACAGGCTCTAAAATTCCTACCGGCGTTAAAGCCCCCGTGCGCCCCACCTGAATTTCAATATTTAAAAGTTTGGTAGACACTTGTGCGGCAGGAAATTTATACGCCACGGCAAAACGAGGAGCTCTGGCGGTAAAACCCAGTTCTTTTTGTCGTTCTATATCATTAAGCTTAATAACTGCCCCATCAATTTCCATGGGAAAACTGTCTCTTTGTGCATATAAATACTGCAAGTGCTGCATAACTTCAACATTTTTGTAGCTGGTACCCTGTGGCGGTATGTGAAATCCAAAATTCTGCAAAGAAATCATCAATTCTTTATGGGATTTCCAAGGAAAACTTTCGTTTTTATCCACATTAAATATAATTTCTCCCACACCATAGGCAAAAAAACGCAAAGGGCGTTTGGCAGTGATGGCAGTATCAAGTTGACGAATGGAACCGGCAGCGGCATTGCGTGGGTTGGCAAAAATTTTTTGCTTTGTCATCTCCTGTTCGGCATTGAGTTTTGCAAAATCTTCCTTATAAATAACCACTTCCCCACGCACTTCCAAGCGAGCGGGTAAGTTTGAATGCTCTGCGCCCTTAAGCTGTAAAGGAATGTTTTTAATGGTACGTACAGCCTCGGTAACCACCTCACCCACTTCTCCGTCACCTCGGGTAATGGCGGCAGTAAAAATTCCATTTTCATAAATCAATTCCAAAGCAAGCCCGTCAAGTTTGGGATCAATGTAAAAATACTCAAGTTCTTCTTGTCTTGCATGTGGCAATGCCTTGCGGATTTTTTTTTGCCAATCAAACCATTCTTCTTCGCTGAAAAGATTATCAAGCCCATACATACGCTGAGTATGAGCTTTTTTTTCAAGACCGGACAAAACAGCTCCGCCAATGCGTTTGGTGGGAGAGTTTGGTAAAATATATTCAGGATTGCGTTCTTCCAAGTTTTTAAGTTCTTGAAAAAGAGCGTCAAAATCAGCATCGCTGATGGTTGGCGCATCTAAAGTATGGTAGTTATAATTATGCTCTTCAATAAGAGCGGTTAAACGAGCAATTTCTGCTTTTGCGTCGCTGTGTGATTGTGTCATGGCAATAATCTTCTCATGTGTAA
>CAYJHV010000047.1:0-8545 GCA_964369825.1 uncultured Desulfovibrionaceae bacterium
AAAGGTCCCTCCCCCAGAAAAAATATAAATAGTAATAATCTGCTTATCTCACAAAAGGTTCCTCCCCCAGAAAAAAATATAAACAGCAATAATCTGCTTGCCTCAAAACCTGATTATAATGAACGTAAATGTTTAACAGCATTTACAAAAAGTAATGTGCCCGGAGCGGCAACTTCGCCCCTTGTCCAGCCGGGATGATTACTTACATGGTGGAAAGCTTCAGGGTGCGGCATAAGTCCAAGAACATGTCCTGTAACATCGGTTAGCCCTGCAATACCAAAGGGAGAACCATTGGGATTGTGTGGATATGTTTCGGTGATACTGCAGCTTTTCGGGTCTATGTACTGTAAGGCAATGAGATTTTCTTTTTGCAAACGCTCAAGACAAGCTTCATCTTTGGGGATAATTTTACCTTCTCCATGGCGTACGGGAGATGCTACAAATTCCAAACCCTTGGTGAAAATACAAGGGCTGTTTGGATTAACTTTCATGGTGATCCAGCGATCTTCATAGCGTGCTGAGTCATTATGCGATAAACTGACACAGCGTTCAAAGCGTTTACCGTCAAAGCAGGGTAAAAGTCCTAATTTTACAAGAAGTTGAAAGCCATTGCAAATGCCAAGGATGAGTTTACCGTCGTCTAAAAATTTGTTTAAATGGGTCAGCAAGGGGATGCCGTTTTTATCCTCAAGATGTCTCCAACGCATACTTGCGGCGTGGGCTGCTCCAAGATCGTCGCCGTCTAAAAAACCGCCGGGAAAAACCAGCAAATGAAAATCTTCAAGTTTTACTTTAGCGTTTACGATGTCGGCAAAATGTACGACACAAGCTTTGTCCGCACCTGCCAAACGTGCTGTGTGCGCTGTTTCCATATGGGAATTGGTACCATATCCGGTGATAACTAAAGTATTTACTGTACCCATGAACTAAACCCCTATTTTAAGATTTTATAGGCATGTTTTCACAAATATTTGATAAATATTTATTGCACAATGAATCATAATAAATGGCGGTTAAATTTTTATTATTTGTGAAGTATGCACTTTTGCTTAAATGCTATTATTTGAGGTACACTAGCCTAAAAGTCAGTATTATTCAACATGAGAATTTTTATTTAATTTTTTATAATTGTCTTAATTTTTTAAAGATTATTTTTTAGCATTGTTTTTTAATAAAGGTCGTGCATCATTTTTTACGTTTTTCTTCGGTTTGTAAAAATTTGCAATTTTTTTTATTTTGTTGTAGTTACAGCACAGTTTAACACATTAAAAATCTTAAAGCATGGGGTTATATTTTATGAAAACAAAGTTTATTTTTGTGACGGGCGGTGTTCTTTCTTCTCTTGGCAAGGGACTTGCCGCAGCTTCCCTTGGAGCCTTATTACAAACGCGCGGTTTAACTGTCACCATTCAAAAGCTTGATCCCTACATTAATATAGACCCCGGAACCATGAATCCTTTTCAGCATGGAGAAGTGTTTGTTACCGATGACGGTGCGGAAACCGATTTGGATCTTGGTCACTATGAGCGTTTTTTGGGTGTACCCATGTCACGAAAAAACAATACCACTTCCGGTGCTGTATATCATCGAGTTATTGCAAAGGAAAGACGGGGAGATTATCAAGGCGGTACGGTACAAGTTATTCCGCACATTACCGATGATATAAAAGCGTGCGTGCTTTCTTTGGCTGAAGGCAGCGATGCTCCCGATGTGGCCATTGTTGAAATTGGCGGTACGGTGGGAGATATTGAAGGGCTTCCTTTTCTTGAGGCCATACGCCAATTGAGATCTGATATAGGGCGTGACAATTGTTTGAACATTCATCTTACCTTGGTTCCTTATTTGCGTTCGGCAGGGGAGCATAAGACAAAACCCACGCAGCACAGTGTTAAGGAATTACTTTCCATTGGTATTCAACCTGATATCATTTTATGTCGTTGTGAAAAATCCATTCCCCATGAACTTAAACGTAAAATTGCTTTATTTTGCAATGTGGATGCAGATGCTGTTTTTTCTGCCGTGGATGTACAAAATATTTATGAAGTGCCCCTTAAATTTTATGAAGAAGGCTTTGACCAGAAAGTGGCTATTATGTTGCGTTTGCCGGCACGCAATGCCAATTTAAGCGCGTGGAAAAAACTTGTACATGATTGTTCCGGTTTAAAAGATAGTGTTATGATTGCCATTGTTGGTAAGTATGTGGAATTAAAAGAAGCATATAAAAGTTTGCACGAGGCACTCATTCATGGCGGTATTGCCAATGGTGTGCGTGTGGAGCTTCGTTATGTAAATTCGGAAGAAATAAGCCCTGAAAATGTGAGTCAAAAATTGGAAGGGTGTCAGGGCGTGCTGGTACCGGGTGGCTTTGGTTATCGTGGTGTAGAAGGAAAAATAGCCACCATTTGCTTTGCACGAGAAAATAAAATACCTTTTTTTGGAATTTGTCTTGGTATGCAATGCCTTGTCATTGAATTTGCACGCAATGTGGCAAATATTCCCCATGCCAATTCTGAGGAATTTGACAAAAATTGTGAAAATAAGGTCATTTATTATATGAATACATGGCTTAATCCGCAAACGGGTGAAGTTGAACGTCGACATATGGACAATGACCTTGGCGGTACCATGCGCCTTGGTTCTTATGCGTGTAAACTTACGGAAAACTCACATGCTTTTGCTGCGTACGGAAAAGAACACATAGACGAAAGACACAGGCATCGTTATGAATTCAATAATAAGTTTTTAGAAATATTACAAGAGCACGGTCTTGTTTTCAGCGGTATGTCGCCTGATGGAACTTTGGTGGAAATTGTCGAAATAAAAGATCATCCTTGGTTTTTAGGTTGTCAATTTCATCCGGAATTTAAATCCACCGCCATGAAAGCTCATCCACTTTTTAGAGATTTTATTTTTGCTGCCAAAAAACAAAAAAAGGATTAAATTAATTTATGAGAAATTTTATAATTTGTAAAAAATAACTTTAAAAAATGCTTGCTAAATTGTGAAAATTTGAATATGTGCATCCTTATTCATATTAAAAAACTTTGGGTTTAGAGATCATTATGAAAGAGTCTGCTTGTATCGGCAATTATAAAAATCAGCAACTTCAAAAAATATATAAAAACAGTAAATGCCCTGTTTGTTGCTTTAATGTCCATGGGGAAATTTTGTATGTTTCAGATGAATTTTCACAAATTTTCCCCGTGACGAATATTTTTGAACATAAAAAAAATATTAAAGATTTTCTTACTTTAGACCATTGTCAATGTTCCAAAGGAATGCATCCTTTTCAGGATTATATACAAAAGGTTCTCAATGAAGGACTCTGCCAATTTCAATCCCTGTATATAACTGAAAAGAAAGAGCAAATTCAGTTTCTTTATGTCTTAACTACCATTAGCTTCGACGATGAAACAATTGTGGTGGCACATATGCGCCATGAGCAACCGCAAGCAAAATCGGTATATCTGAATGCGCGTTTTGGTCCAAATGCCGATGCCATTGTGGATGTTTCACCCACTGCTGTCTGTGTATGGTCAGAGGATCATGAATTGTTGCAATGTAATTTGAGTTTTTTAAAACTTTTTGGCATTGCCAGAAAAGAAGATTATGAGAATAATTATTCAAGATTTTACCCAACATATCAATATAATGGAAGGCTATCCGATGAAATGTTACACCATACACTTGATAAGACTTTAACTGAAGGTGATATGTCTTTGGAGTGGTTATGGATAAAAAGTGACGGAACCGAGGTGCCTACACAGGTTTTTTTACGCCGTTTTGAGCATAACGGTGTACGTATGGTGGCTGAGTATATATATGATATGACTGAACTTAAAAAAAATCAATGTATAGCAAAGGAAGCGGAAAAAAGATCTTATGCCATGCTTGACAGTGCACCTTTTTCGGTAATTTTATGGGATAAAAATTTTCGTGCCATTGATTGTAACAGAGCTTGTTATGAGTTGCGTGGCTTTGATTCCAAACAAGAGTATTTAGATAATTATTATAATACAGTGCCTGAATTTCAGCCCAATGGTGAATCCTCTGTGGCTTTTGGTTTAAGTTTAGCGCATAAGGCCTTTAAATACGGAAGTGCAAAAGCTGATCTTTTACAATTTACTAAGGATGGCGAGCTGTTACCTTGTGAAACCTTGGTAGTACACTCCAAATACAATGGTGAGGACATAGTTATCAGCTATTCACGCGATAAACGTGAGATTTTAGCAACGCAAGAAAAAGCCGAGCAGGCCGAATTTCGTAACAAACTTATTTTGGATTCCATGCCGCTTGGAGTACATTTTTGGGACGGGGACGACAATCTTATTTATTGTAATATGGAAATGATTAAACTATTTGGATTTTCAACTCAAGAAGAATATCTGGAAAATTTTCATAAAACATTGCCCACTTTGCAACCTGACGGTACTTCAACCAAGGATTTCTATAATAAATTTTTAACAAATAAAGTTGATGGAAAATGCAAACGCTTTGAAATGATGCGTGTTCATCCTCTTAATGGCTCTCCTATGCCTGCAGAAGTTGTACTTATGCCCATTGTATTTCAAGGTAAACTTGGTGCAATAACCTATCATATTGATTTACGTGAACATAAGGCCATGCTGAGTGAAATTGACACAAGAGAGCAGGATTTGCGTAAAGCCATTGATATGGCAGAAAAAAATGCTCAGGCAAAAAGTGAATTTTTAGCCAATATGAGTCATGAAATTCGTACTCCCATGAATGGTATTATTGGGCTTTTGCATATTTTAAATGATACCATGTTACAGGAAAAACAAAAAGATTATGTGCAAAAAATTTCCTTTTCTGCCAATAATTTATTACGAATAATTAATGATATTTTAGACTTTTCCAAAATTGACTCCGGTCAACTTTCTTTAGAGGAAAGTCCCTTTATTCTCGGCTATATTTATCACGAAATTGAAGAGCGTTACAGTGAAGTATGTAAAACAAAAAACCTTCAATTTGAAATAGATAATTCAGAAATTGAACAACAAGTTTTTTTAGGGGACAGTTTACGATTAAAGCAAGTATTTTTCCATTTGCTTGATAATGCCGTTAAATTCACCGAAAGCGGTTCCATCAGCGTGTCCGCAAAAAGAAAATTTATAAATAGACATGAAGTTCGCTACGTATTTAGTGTGAAAGATACCGGAATTGGATTGAATGAAAAAGAATTTGACGAGCTATTTGAAGCTTTTTCCCAAGGAGATACTTCCTTTTCACGAAAATATGGTGGTTTAGGACTTGGTTTGAGTATATCTCAACAAATTGTGCAACTTATGCAAGGTAAGATGTGGGTAGAAAGCGAAATTGGTGTTGGCAGTACATTTTACTTTGAAATAATGTTAAAACCTTGCTCTAAGCAAAAAATGCCTTTGGAAGAAAAAGTTTATTCAAAAGATACGCAAATACGCAGGAGCGGTTATATTCTTTTGGTGGAAGATAATGATATAAATCAATTTATTGCCGAGGAAATTTTAACAAGTGCCGGCTATACCGTAGATATTGCGGAAAATGGTAAAATCGCTTTGGAAATGATTGAAAAAAATAATTACGAATTGGTGCTTATGGATATTCAAATGCCCATTATGGACGGCTTAACAGCCACACGCAACATACGCAGAATGGAAAAATTTGGTAATTTACCTGTGGTTGCCATGTCAGCACACGCTCTTCCGGAAGATAAGCAAAAAAGTTTAGATAATGGTCTTAATGATCACATTACCAAGCCCATTGTGCCGGAAATTCTATTTTCCACTTTAGAGTTTTGGCTTAATAAAAACACAATTAATTAAACATGTTTAAGTATATCCCACTTTTTATTGTAGCCTTAGCGGTATTGATGTATTTTTTTGCCGGTAAATACGTGTCCAAAAAATATCTTTTAACAATTATTATTTCTTTTGCCGCCGTACATGTCTTACAATTATATTTGCATTCTCAAGGCATAGTTTTTGATGAAATCCATCTTGTAAAAACGTGGCTTTTATCAACGGCTGTCTTTCTTTTACTGATTTGTGCTATATATGCTTGCTTTCCCGGAAAAAAAAAGAATTTTAATCCCGCAAGGCGCAGCGCACTCTTTGCAATGGGTGCCATGCTACCGGCTGCTTATGGTGTTTCCCAAGGTGTGCGGGTACCCGATGCTTTATATCACGATTTTTACTCGGATAAAATCAATAAACTTCAAGGATTTAAAATTTTACAAATTACCGATATGCATATCAGCGGTCTTTTTGGAGAGACATGGTGTGCTGAATTAGTGAAAAAGATCAATGCTGAAAAACCTGATATGGTGGTTCTTACCGGAGATTTATCCGATGGCTTTTTGCAAGAAAGATACAATGATTTGCAGCCTTTAAAAAATATTCATGCTCCCATGTATGCTTGTCTTGGAAATCATGAATATTTTTATGATTTTGAAGGATTTCAGAAATTGTTTACCGATCTTGGAGTTAAAATTCTTGCCAATGAGCATGTTGCTCTAAATATCCGAGGTGAAACACTTATTTTGGCAGGTCTTACCGATATGGTGGCAGCACGCAGAGGGCATGAAATGCCAAATATTGACAAGGCTTTGCAGAATGTTGACTCTAAAAATCTGACTATTATGCTCAATCATCGTCCTACACTTACCAAGGAACTTGCGGCAAAGGGTGTCGATTTACAACTTTCAGGTCATACTCATGGTGGTCAATTTATCGGGCTTAATGCTTTGGTAAAGTATTACAATAAAGGATTTTTGCACGGTTGGTACAATATTGACAGTATGAAGCTTTATGTCAGTTCAGGTGCTGCCTTGTGGGCAAGAGCGCCTTTTAGATTGGGTGTTCCCGGTGAATTGCCTGTATTTATTTTGAAAAATAATACTAAGAATGTTTAAGTATACATATAATCTTTAGTATTTTTTTACATTGATTTTAATTTTCTTGGGGGAAAAGCTTTTGTGGACAAAAGGTTCATCCCCCGGACCTGCGGCTGCTCTCGATTTGCGTAAAGCTCGCAAGTTCGCTAACGCAAACGCCTTCGGTGCCCTTTGGGTCGACCTTTCCAAAAAACTTTCAGGCATAATTTTTTAGTTACTTCGTAAATAAAAAATTGCTTTGATATTATACTGTTAATTAAATTTTTAGTTTTACATACAATTTATAGCCCATCTTCGAAGGACATGAGCTATAAGTGCGTTTTGAAAGGCGACTGAGGTACGAGCTTTACGGCTATCAAGAACAACGCAAACTTTTTGGTGCTACGTGTAATGAACTTCCTATGCAATGAATTACATAGGAAGTTCATTGTGATAAATAGTTTGACGATTAACCTAATGGAAACACTGTTTTTCCATATTTTTCATTAATTACCAAAGCTACCGCTTCATAGAGGGCAAAGCTACCGCATACAATGCCCACATAACCGGCAATGGTATGAATGCTGTGCGCAAGTTCCGCATTGGCATGACTAAAATTGGCGGCGGCAAGCAGAGCAAAAAGTACGGTTAAAAAAGAAAAAACTAATTTACCGATAAGTGCGCCTTTTAACGTACCAATGGTCATAAAAGCGGTGAAAATTCCCCACATGGCAAGGTAATATCCCATGGCCGTAGGTGAGGCAGCGGGTAAACCGGTTTCTTTAGCCGTCCATAAAAAGACAAGGGTTAACCAAAAAGAACCATAGGAGACGAAGGCCGTACTGCCAAAGGTATTGCCGCGGCGAAACTCCATACAGCCGGCAATGATTTGAGCAATGCCGCCATAAAAAATACCCATACCCATAATCATCACATTTAACTCAAAAAAGCCGGCATTATGAATATTGAGTAAGATAGTGGTCATGCCAAAAGCAGCAAGCCCGATGGGAGCGGGATTGGAAAAAGTGGGTGTTGACATAAAAATTCCTTTATATCTTTAAAATATTCTTAAAAAATGTCACCAAAGTCACATTCTTTATAGTTCTTGGACTTTAGTGAGTCTTTTTGTATTCGTCAACAGAAAATTTGAGGAAAAAAGTGGTAAGTCAGGTCATTGATTCCGATTTATTTTGCAAAAGTTTTTATGCAACATTACATATTTTTTACTTAATTTGTGTTCTATAAAAAACTGGAAACATTAAGTTTATTTTGCAATGCCATGTCTAAGTAATTTGCAAGTTCTCGCCATTGATTAAGCATGTATAGGTGTCCGCCTTCAAATTTTTTTATGGTAAAGCTTTGTGTTGTGCGTGTACCCCAGCGATGAACAGCTTGATATTTTTCATTTTTTCCGTGTAAGATTAAGATTGGTATATCAAGTGGGGGCATAAGAGGTGGTGCCCATGAGTCTAAAGCTTTGAGATCAGCTTTAATTATGGGCTCAATATAGGCCATAAACTGTGGGTTTTGCAAAATTTCTTGCATGTTATCTTTCGGACTGTTTTTAGCAATTTCTTTTTGAAAATATTCCTTAAAATCTTCAAATTTAAGTCGGTTAGAAGTTATATATTTAGGTAAGGGGACAAGGGAAGATTGTAATGCACGTGGGGATGA
>CAYJHV010000048.1:0-8524 GCA_964369825.1 uncultured Desulfovibrionaceae bacterium
TTACGACTTCTTTTATACGGCAAACACCGCAAATTTCTGCCGATGTGGGATAAGAACATCTTTGGCACGTTTGTAAACTTAGCCCGTGCTCTTCTTCATGTTTGGCAAAAATTGGTCTGCCTCTTTGCAAAAAACCTTGGTAAAAATCGATTTTTCGCCCGGGCATGGCTTCTTCAAGTTGCTGCCAAAGATGTTTGTGTTGCGTAAAACTTGCGCCCTGACTATAAGGGCAAGATGCTATATGATTTTCAATACCCATTAAAAAAGCATAATTAGCTGTCTCAAACTCAGTGACACGCCAAAGGGGTTTCACCTTGCAAGCAAAACCGTCTTCAGCCAAAAGTTTTGGACCTTGGTCGGAAAGATATGCTCTATCCCATCGAATGGTATTGCTAAACAGCCTTGCCACTTCATCGTCTAAATTATGACCGGTAGCCAAAACACTAAAACCCATATCCATGGCCACTTTATTGAAAAAATAACGTTTTATCTTACCGCAAGCGGAGCAGATAGGACGCTTGAGCTTTGTTTTAACCGTGGGTATGGCAAGCCCCTCTGCAGCCATTTCTTTAATAATAAGCTTGAAATTGTGGGTTTTGCAAAAACGCTCCACCACAGCACGAGTCGCTTCGGAAGAGTTTGGGATGGAAAGATCGATATGCAAACCGGTAACATTGTAACCAAGTTCACTGAGCACCAGCATAAGGCTTAAAGAATCTTTACCGCCGGAAACGGCCACCAAAATGTTATCGTCAAAGGTAAAAAGTTCTTGCTTTTTAATACCTTTTTCCACCTGTCCTTTAAAAAACTTTAAAAAACACGTAGCACAAAAACCGGCGTGATGACTGCGCAAAGAAACTATTGCCGTTTCCTTGCAAACTTTACATTTCATATACGACTCATTTTTAAGAATTTTTTGAAGGTAAAACCCAGCCTCTGCTTCCGATACAACCTTTATAAATATCCGCATAGCTTTGGGTAAGTCTTGACATGTCGGCATAGTTTTTCATGGCAAGGCTTGCAGCAGCAAGAGATGTAAGTCTTTTGGGATCTTTCAAAAGTTCCTGCATGGCTACAGCTAAGGAATCTGTATCTTCAAAGCTGATAAGTTGCATTTGATCCTGTTTTGCCAAGCCTCTGGAAAAAAAACGTATTTTATCTGCAACTTCAATAAGTTCCAAATGCGCAGGAACCTGAGTTGCAATGATAGGAACACCAAGACACCATGCTGCCATTATTGCCGAAACATTGCCTTCCGGATTTCCTTCCGGCAAAATAAGCGCAGCGGCGGAAGGTAAAACTTCATGAAGAGGAAAATCACTTTTTATGCTTGTAAGTACGGTTAAATGTTCATCAATACCAAGTGCTACTGCTTTTTGTACATAATTACTTAATTGTAATTCATCTGCAACCACACGTACTTCCCATTCATTATTGTCACTATTATTTTTTTGTAATTTTAGCATGGATTTCAATACAATATCCATACAGTCATGTTCTGGCTCTCCCTTAAGTCGTGCAGGAAGTACAAATACAAAACGATTTTTTTGTGTACTTGGTGCTCTTAAAACATCATTTGGGCAAGCAGAATGTATAATATGCAAGCGTGCCACATCTACCCTTCCCTTAGCAAATTGTTGCCGCCACTGAGCAGATGGTACAATAATTTTATCTATATTTTCAAGTTGTTGCACTAAAACATCAAGAATAGTATCCTGTGCCTCTTTTTGTTCAGTCTCTGCATTTGAAGCTTTAACCTCTGTCGGTGCAGGTCTTCCGCCGGGTATTTTGGCATTTTAGGAATACGAGGCAATTTTGCAAGATCTTTTTTTGAAGAACTGTTCAAGGAAACAGCTTTAGTGGGTTGTACCACAGCAGGTTCGATGGCATCAAAGTGAGAATACAATGAAATACTTGTCCCATCAAGTCTACGTGAAACAAAGGATTTGAGTAAAGGCAAGCAAGTTTTTGAAAATGCGTGTACACAACATGGAGATTTTTTATCATATTTCCATAAAAGTCTCCATGTTGCCATTAAATTTCGAAAGTAACCTTCCTTTTTTTCAGGCAATGCCATAGTGACAAAATCTTGTGCCACAGCAAGCTCCATCAACCTTGAACCCTCAAGGCAATGAATGTGCACCACAAAGTTGGCTGCTCGCAAAACTTCTGCCACTGCCAAAAGTTCGCGTTGAATGTGGGTATAGTCCATACCATCATCCATAAGCAACACCTGCAAAGGCTTTTCATGTGCCATTACTGTATTGCTTGATGCGCTACTTTGTATGGATTTTTTTTCACTGTGCACAGTCAAAGGGTGTTCCCTCTTGCCATAGGCTTTTTAAAAGTTTTTCACGGAAAATCTTTGCATAATCACCTGTTTTTGCCTGAGCTATGGGGCGATGTTCATAGTGAGTTATCCCCACACACAGCGGAGATGAACCAAACATCAACACTTCTTTCGCTTTCCAAATATCCTCTTCTAAAATATTTTGAAAACGCACAGGCATATATTCTTGAGCAATACTCAAAGCTGCGGTAATGGTGGTACCCGAAAGTGCTCGTGTTAAATGCGGGCACACAAAGGTATTTTCCTCAGAAATTATTGCGACATTGGCAACTGCTGCTTCTGCCAAGTAACCATCATCGTCAAATGAAAAAGCCACATCTACATTTTTTTGCAAAGCCTCTTCTGCCATAAGCACATTTGGCAAATAATTGGCATTTTTAATTTTTGCCAAATATTCTTGCTTAGCGGGAATAAGTGAGCGACAAGCTGTAAGTCCTTTATCATACCAAGCGTCAGATGGTACGTTACTTTTTAAAGCGATAATATACAAACTGGAAACAGGACATTCCGCCGGAGAAATTCCAAAACCACCCGGACCTCTCCCGAGTAAAATACGTAAAGCCCCGTCAGGATGCCCGGCCGCCGCTGCCACCTGCACAATAAGATTTCTCACTGTATCCCAAGAGCATGGCGGATTAATTTTTAAACCGGCAGCAGAGCCTTGCATACGCTCAAGGTGTGCATTTAATTGAAAAAGGCGACCGTCTCTGTAGGAGATGCTTTCAAAAACACCGTCGCCCCGATGACATAAATGGTCATCGAGTGGTGCAAGTAAGAGGTTGGGTTCTTTGCAAATCCCACCTACTCTGTGCTCATAAAAAGCTGAAATGACTTCTCCACCGGGGCGAACAACCTTGAGCATACGCTCAAGGTATTCAGCAGAAGTTAACACAGAAACATTATTCATTATTTAATAAAAACCTTAGAGTTATTTACGCCAAGCCATTTATTTTTCAATAAAACCTCAGCAATTTGCACAGCATTTAAGGCAGCACCTTTGCGAATATTATCGGAAACAACCCACAAATTTAAACCATTGGCTATACTTTCATCTTCACGAATGCGCCCCACAAATGTCTCATCCTCACCGGCAGCGTCGATGGGCATGGGGTACATTTTTTCACTTGGATTATCAAAGACTTGTACCCCGGGAGCTTTGGCTAAAATGGCACGAGCTTCCTTGGCGGACAATTTCTTTTCAGTCTCAATATTGATAGATTCGGAATGACCATAAAAAACCGGTACTCGAACGCATGTTGCGGTTACCTTAACATTAGGATCTTCTAAGATTTTTACCGTTTCATGAACCATTTTCATCTCTTCCTTGGTGTAGTCATTATCAAGGAAAACATCAATGTGCGGCAGACAATTAAACGCAATGCGATGTGGGTAAACTTCCGCAACGGGGTCTTGCATGTTAAACATTTGGCGAACTTGCGATTCCAATTCCGCAATGGCTTTTTGTCCGGTACCGGAAACAGCCTGATAGGTAGAAACCACAATACGCTTGATGGTTGCGGCATCGTGCAATGGTTTTAAGGCTACCATCATCTGAATGGTGGAGCAATTGGGATTGGCGATGATGCCATTATGAGCTTCAAGGGCATGGGCATTAACTTCAGGTACTACTAATGGACAGCGGTCATCCATACGCCACGCAGAAGAGTTATCTACAACCACACAACCTGCCGAAGCTGCAAAAGGGGCAAATTTTTCGGAAGTACCGCCACCCGCCGAAAAGAGTGCCAAGTCAAATCCTTCGAAAACATCTTCTTTAAGCTCTTGAACCACCAGTTCTTTTCCATCAAAATCTACCTTTGTACCGGCAGAACGTGCCGACGCAAAAGGAACAATTTCTGTGGCCGGAAAAGACCGATCTTGCAAAGTTTTTAACATTTCACGCCCTACAGCGCCTGTGGCTCCTACCACAGCAACACGAAGTTGATCAGACATCTCTTTCTCCTTAATATATATCATTACTTTATTTTTTTAGGTGTTCATTAATTATATCAAAACATTTTTTATCCATGAATAATACATGCACTTTCAGCCAGTTTTCAAGAAAAACCAAAACTTCGTGGGCAATGCCAAAACCTTCTATTTCCATACGACGCAAAAATTCATGGGTTTTTCTCACAAATTTTTCATGCTCCATAAGGTGTTGCTCATAAAATGGCAAAATATCTTTATACTTTTCCATGAATTTCACTTCTGAAGTGAAATGCTCTGCAGCGTATACTTGCATCTCTTTCAATTTTTGAACAATAAGCTCCGGAGCTGTATCATCGTACAGCTCAAGCCGTAATTCACGCACCAAACCAAAAAGGCGTTGATGTTGTGCGTCAATCTCTTCATGGCCAACAACATATTCATCGTCTAAAATAAAGGCTTGCATAAAACATCCAAATAATTTAATAGCATATAAAATGCTTTTACAAAACATTAGGCGATTTCTTTCTTTTTTACAAGTAAAAGAGTAAGCTTATTTTGCTTAAATTCGTCTTCAATACAAAAAATATAAAGACTTCTTTTGCAATGCCATAAAATTATTAGAAAATTCATTGCAGCTTGTCAATTTATTTATGAATAATTTTTAGTCAGCTCCGCCACCAATGCTATGTCCGCTTCTAAAAAATTAAGCTCTTGCGCTTCATGTGTATACACCCAACGAATATTTTGCCCCTCAACGCAGGTTACTTCACCTTCAAATCCTTGCACATGAAATAAGTGCAGACGTACATGGCGATGAGGGTAAGTGTGCAAAATCGTTTTCCAAAAATAAAACTCTGTAATAACAATGTGTAGCTCTTCGAAGAGTTCACGTTTAAGAGCATCTTCAAGGCTTTCTCCCTTATCCACTTTTCCGCCGGGAAATTCCCACAGTCCTCCCATGGGGTAATGCAAAGGGCGTTGCTGTGCAAGGTATTTTTTTTCACTGCCTTCACCTTGCCAAATAACCGCTGCCACCACGTCCATAGTTTTTTTATGCATAATCGTCATCGCTTAGGATATTATTTCGCCGCTCATAAAGTACTGCCAATTTTTCTTCAAGTTCTGACATTTCTTCCATAAGCATTTCAATTTCTATCTTTATTTCTCCAAAGCGTTGCAATAACGGCGCTGATTGCGCCTCATCGGCATAAACAGCAGGGTTCGCCAATTTTTGTTCAATGGTATCCTGCTCAAGCATACGTTCTTCCAAGGTAGTTTCGCAATGCGAATATTTTTTCTGTAATGGTTGTAATTCCTTAGAAAGCGCATTGCGTTCTTCGGCTTGTTTGCGTTTTATCTTTTTTAGCTCATCTCGGGAAAGGTTACCTTTAACCTCGCCACCACTTTGCACACTCTCTGATTTTGTAATGTTTTTTTCCTGAAGCTTAGCACGGCGTGCAATATCATATTCAGCAAAACCATTTTCATAACGTTCAATGCCTGTTGGTGAAATAGCCCACGCTTCTTCCGCCACCTCTGACAGCAACCAGCGATCGTGCGCCACCATGAGCAAAGTACCGTCAAAGGCATCCAAAGCACTGATTAAGGCTTCACGACTTTCCAAGTCCAAATGGTTGGTGGGCTCGTCCAAAATAAGAAAATTGCAACGCCCCAAAAAAAGCGTTGCCAAAATAAGACGGCTTTTTTCGCCACCGGAAAGCGATGCCACCTTACGCTCAAAATAATTTTTGCCCAAAAGAAAAAGTCCGAGCACGCTCATTAATTCTTCTTCGGTGGTACGGGGATCTGAAAGTCGACGGATTTCACCAAGTACAGAACCGTCGGCATTCAGTACGTCCAATTGATGCTGGCTGAAAAATCCAAGACGAACCAAGGAACCACATTGCACAACTCCACCGGTTTTTTCTAATCTTCCTGCTAAAATTTTTAACAAAGTGGATTTGCCGCAACCATTTGGTCCCACCAAGGCTATGCGTTGTCCTCGATACAAATTAAAAGAAAGCGGCGGCCACAGACGTTTTCCGTCGCCGGGAAAGGTAAAGTCCACATCTACCACACCTAAAACCATTTTTTCGGTGCGTGTTGCTTGTGGCCAACTAAAATTCAGCGTGCGACGCTTAATTTCCGGTTGAAAATTCTCCAATTCCTTTTCTAATTTCTTGGCCATTTTTTGACGAGAACCCGCTTGTCTTGCCTTTGTTGCCTTTGCTCTAAATCTGTCCACAAAAGCCATCTTTCGGGCAATTTCGTCCTGTAAATTCTTGGCTTCTCTTTGTTTTTGCGCCTCTAACTCTTCTTGCATGGCTATAAATTGCGTAAAGTTGGCTTTGCGAAAAAAAGGACGTGACATACCAAGATAGAGTACGTGCGTGCTCACTTTATCCATAAACACTCGATCATGCGCCACAAAAACCAAAACGCCCTTAAAGTTTAACAA
Source organism: uncultured Desulfovibrionaceae bacterium (assembly GCA_964369825.1). Classification (GTDB taxonomy): domain Bacteria; phylum Desulfobacterota; class Desulfovibrionia; order Desulfovibrionales; family Desulfovibrionaceae; genus CAYJAD01. The sequence goes on from CAYJHV010000048.1 coordinate 6,741, forward strand.
AAAACTTTCCAACCACTCCACAGCTTCAATATCAAGGTGATTGGTAGGCTCATCCAAGAGCAAAATATCAGCACCTGCTGTGAGCACCCTTGCAAGTTTGGCACGCTCTCGCCATCCACCGGAAAGTTTTTCCAGTGGCATGGCCCATTTTTGCTCAGAAAATCCCAAACCGCTGAGCACTGTTCTCGCCCTTTGTTCAGGATTATACCCATACATGCCTTCAAGCTCTGCTTGTTTTGCCATGAGTCCGGTCAAAGCAGCAGCATCGTTATTTTGCGATGCCTCTTCCCAAGCTTGCCAAAAGTCTTGCCAATCGGGCAAAGCCTCTTGCACATAACTGAGCAATGGCTTTTGCAAAGATAAAGCATCAAGCTCTTGCTCCACATAGCCAAGCCTACTTTCCTTTGGGATAAGTATACGCCCACCGTCGGTGGGTTCCACGCCGGCAATAATACGTAAAAGCGTAGATTTTCCCGTACCATTGGAACCACAAACGCAAAGGCGCACGCCGGATTCAATGTCCAAAGAAAAATTATCTAAAATCGTATTGCCTCCATAATATTTGGAGACATCCTGTAATGTAATCTTCATTTATATTATACTGTATTAATTAATTTATTCCGGAAATTTAATGTATTATAAAATCCCTTCACGTCTATACCCGCTGTACGTTTCTTGCAAGCCGGTATGCAAATCCATTTTTGGCTCAAAACCAAGCTCATTTTGCAACCTTTGCCCATCACACATCCAACCACAGGCTCTGGATTCTCTGTACTTATCAAAAGTCCATGAAGGCAAACGTTTATTGAAGTGTTGTAAAATAGCACCATACGCCGTACTAAATGCTGCACTCACACCAAGAGCACACAGTGGCATATTAAGGCAAATGGCTTTTTTACCCATAACATGCGCCATTTCTTTACCGAGTCCTCGCATGGTGTAAGTGGGATTGTAAGAATTTTCACCGTCATTGCAATGATATACGCCCTGAGCTTGAGGTTTTAAGGCGCATAAAATAGCACTTGCCATATCGCCGGCGTGAATAAGTGATATGGGAAATTCTCTAAAAAGCCCCGGACTTATAATAATACCTCGTGCTGCGGCTTTAAAATATGGCAAAAGTCCTTTATCACCGGAACCATAGATTATGGGTGGACGTAAAACCACCAATTTATCTGCGCAATGTTGCGAAAGCATTACTTCAGCAAAATATTTTGACCAACCATAGGCAGAAATAGGTCGGGCTTCGTCATCATCTTTAACCCCTTTTACTGAAAACTTATCATGAAAAGGAGCGATGGGGCCGGTGGCAGCCACTGAAGATACCAGTACAACTCTTTGCACATCTTGAGCGGCAATGGCCTTTCCAAGTAAAGTGGCTGCTTGCACATTGCAAAAATAATCTTGCCAAAATACTCCGGAAAGCATGGCCGCTAAATGTATAACCATATCTTGCCCGGAAAGTGCTTCGGCAAAACCTTCTCCGGTTTTAAAATTTGCCTCTTTCACTTGCACAAAATTTGGCAAGAGTGCAAGATTGGAGCTTTTTCGCACAAGACAAGTTATTTTTGCCCCATGTTCATTGACAGCACTTTCGAGAGCCTTCAGTAAATATTGCCCCACAAATCCGGTACCGCCGGTCACTAAAATTTTTTTATTTTGTAAATATTCTAAAGACATGGTTCCATAAGCTCCTTACGATAAATTCTATATCTCTTGTTGATTTGACCGCCAAAATCTTCCATCATATCATTGACCGCCGTATTGTCTTCCAATGTCCATGA
>CAYJHV010000049.1:0-8482 GCA_964369825.1 uncultured Desulfovibrionaceae bacterium
TGTGCTGTATTTTGGCAATGGTAGCATCTACTTCAGGATTTGAGCCGTGAGCATAGGCACCGATATTAATCATATCTTCCACTTTATTGTAGGTGCTCATGAGCGAGGTAATTTTGCGTCCGGCAAGTACGTCATTTTTAATGCAAATATCAGAGCGCAAACGACTGATGGAGCGTAAAACGTCGATGGCAGGAAAATGCCCTTGATCGGCAAGGTCACGAGTCAGCACAATGTGCCCGTCTAAAATGGAGCGCACAGCATCGGCAATGGGTTCGTTAAAATCATCTCCGTCCACCAAAACGGTATAGATTCCTGTGATAGTACCTTTGTCGGAGCGTCCCGCACGTTCCAAAAGTTTTGGGAGCTGGGCAAAGACTGTGGGCGTATAGCCCTTGGTGGTGGGTGGTTCGCCAATGGCAAGCCCCACTTCACGAGCAGCCATGGCAAAGCGAGTCACCGAATCCATCATGAGTAAAACGTCTTTTCCTTTATCACGGAAAAATTCTGCCACGGCAGTTGCCGCATAGGCAGCACGCATTCGCACCAACGGTGATTGATCGGAAGTGGCAATTACCAGTACCGAACGTGCCATACCTACTGAGCCGAGATCTCGTTCCATGAACTCCAGCACTTCTCTCCCACGTTCCCCGATAAGGGCAATAACGTTAACATCCGCCTTGGTGTAACGTGCCATCATACCCATGAGCGTGGATTTACCCACACCAGAACCTGCCATAATGCCCACACGTTGCCCTTTGCCAAGGGTTAATAGGGAATTGATGGAACGCACGCCCACATCTAAAACATCTGTGATTCTAGGTCTTTGCAAAGGACTTGGAGGGTCGGCATAAATGGGAGCCATAGCTTGTGACCAGCTATAGAGCGCGTCTTCTGCCCAATCGGGGGCAAAAGATTTTTGTTCGTTGGTTTTTTGCGAATAAATACTGAGATTTTGAGGAGCATGTTCTCCTTCGTCGGGATTTTGACCAAAAATTTCTGTGCTGATGGGAGGTCCTCCATCAAGCGGCACGCCAAAGGCATCCAGCGTTCGTCCTAAAAGATGCGCTCCAACGGGAAAATAAGGAGGCAATGAAGAGTTGCGAATAAGACTGCCGGGACGTATACCACGCATATCGCCGTAGGGCATGAACAGGAGATTGCCCTCACGAAAACCCACCACTTCGGCGGCAATACCTTGTTCATTCAAATCACTGGATTCGGGCATCATATGGCAGACGGAACCCAGAGGAGAACGCAAGCCCGAGCCTTCGGCCACCAGACCAACGACTTTGTGTACCTTTCCAAAAATTTGTAAAGGGCTGGCGTTGGTCAAAAGTTCTTGGCAGGTTTGTGGGTCAAGTTTCATGCTGTGCCTTTGACTATAGGATTGGTAAGGTCAATGACTTCTTGGTCGTCATCCAAAACATCGTCCAGATCATCATCATTAAATGTATCGGTAGCATCACCTTCAAGAGGATATTTTGCAGCCAAATCATCAAGATCCAAATTATTTGGGTCGAAATTCTCCGATTCAAAACTTTCGGGGTCAAATTGCGGCGTATCCAAATTTATGATTTTTTCTTCATGGAGATCTGCGGCGCCCTCATGATTTGAAGCTAAAACCTCATTGTGATCCAAGTGTTCATTTTCAAAATCTATTTCTGCGGCACGAGCTAAATCTTCAGGGCTTTCAAAATCATCCAGTACATCGGCAAAGGGGAGGAGTTCGTCCTCTAATTCTGCCATGGACGGTTCGCCTACAGGCACATGCGCTTGTCTCGACGTTAAAGGTACCTGCTCCGATGCAACTCCTGATAAAGGTGCAGATGAAAAATCCGTTGAAAATTCAGATGCAGCAGCAAGAGGTGGTTCAGCCTGATTGGTCAGTGTTTGTAAAAGCTCTTGACCTTGTGCAAAGTCTTGTACAGATTGCTGTGTATTTTGTACGTGGCTGTCACTTTGCAAAGCTGATGCTGCGGCAAAATTTGGTTGCGGTAAAATATCTTCAAGCCTTGCTTCGGCAGGCTGTTCAACCTGTGCCGAGTTTGCGGCAGAATTTGGTTGCGGCAAAATATCTTCAAGCTTTGCCTCGGCAGGCTGTTCAGCTTGCGAAGGCGTATCCGCCTGAGGATTGTGTGTATGTCCGGTAATATTGCCTTGAGACAAGAAAGGATTTTCTTGCCAAGCAGGATTTGCTTGCGGTGCAGGAGCTTCTTGTGTCGATGGACTTGCTTGCGGTGCAACACTTGTTTGCGCCGAAGCAGTTTTTTGCACAGAATCGGAAGGATTTGCTTGAGGAGAATAACTATCTTGCACAGAACCGGAAGGATTTGCTTGCGAAGAATAATCTTCTTGCCCGGACGAGTTTGCTTGCACAGACCCTGAAGAATCTGCTATTTCCGTACCTTGAGATATATGGTTCATGACCTGATTAACCACATCTTCCACGGTATTGCTTACTGTAGTTTGCGCTTTTTCATCCACCTGAGAAGGCGGAAGTACCAAGTGTTGTAAAATATTATCCACCATTTCACGGTACAAATGTAAGCGACTGTCCACGGTTCCCGTTTGGCTTTCGGCTATGATATCACCAAGTTCAAGTCCTGCATCGGAAGCAATGCGCCAATGACCAAGGTCAGGATTTTTTTCCTTGGCAGCATTAAAAAGATCTGCCACCACTTCCTCGTCATCGGGATGTACACGCAAGGTCACCATACGCCTATCGTCCAGATTGCGTACTGCTTCCAAAATCATTTTTTTAAGGACATCGTTATGCCGTTCAGAAAGAACAAGTCCCGTACCTTTCTCCACGCTTACTTTGAAAAGTTCCACAAGATCAGCACGCCAACCTTCAAAGATATTCATGCATTGCGTTTCAATGGCACGTAAAATACCGGCAACGGAAGAGCCCATGGCCATGCGGAAATTATTCAGCTCTTCTTCTGCGGCGGCAAGACCATGCTGAAAGCCTTCTTCCTTGGCACCTTCACGAAGATGTGTGGCATTATCTAATTCTGCTTGGACGCTATGGCGCAATGTCTGCGTTTGCTTGCGAGTTTCGTCGGCACTGGCATAGGCGGCTTTAGCTTCGCTGCGAATGCGTTCGGCATCCTTTTCAGCTTCGTCCAAAACACTTTGTCTTTCGGTGTAGGCTTCGCCAAGAATTTCACGAGCTCGATCAATAGCTTTTTGGCGTACTCTTTCCAAGTAATCTTGCTGTGTTTTTTGATTCCATTGCTCTTGACGAGATGCCGCTTGCATGGCGTCCAGCTTACTGAGACTAGATTCTCGTGCCGCATCCAAAAATATGGTACCCCATTTTTTCTTCTCATCAGAACTCATATGCCATCCTTGATGTTAAACAAATCTTCATAAAAACTAGATAAATAAAGTTATTCTAGTGAATGCAATACAAAATAATATATTTAATTCTTTATGAAGTATGCTCTTTAGCTTAGACAAAGACATCGCTGCTACCACGGTTAATGGTAACTTTTCCTTCACCTTCAAGACGACGCACAACACGCACTATACTTTGCTGTGCTGATTCCACATCGGCAAGACGTGTCGGTCCCATATATTCGAGTTCTTCACGAATCATATTACCGGCACGTTCACTCATATTGCTGAAGAACTTGGTTTTGAGTTCTTCGGAAGCACCACGCAAAGCCATGGTAAGGTCTTCGTTGGAAATTTCTTTAAGCGTTTCACGCATACTCTTGTCATCAAGACTTAAGCAATCGTTAAATACGAACATGAGGTTGCGGATATCTTCGGCAAGTTGTGCGGAATCTTCTTCGATTTCCGAAAGAACTTCTTCTTCCGTGGCACGGTCAACAGCATTGAGTATTTCTGCCACTGCTTGGGTACCGCCCACTTTTTTGCCTTCTTTGCCGCCCATGGCAATGAGCTGACTTTGTAATACTTTATCCACTTCCATGAGCATATCCGCCGGTACTGCTTCAAGATTTGCAAGACGCAATAAGACCTCAGCCCGCACTCCGGCAGGTAAATTTACCAGCAAATTGGCAGCTTGATCTGAGTGTAAATGCCCTAAAATAAGCGCCAAGGTTTGAGGGTGTTCATTGCGTAAAATTTGTGATAATAAGCGTGGACTTACGGACTCAAGCTCACGGAAAGGCGCAGGACCTGTATTAAGATTGAGTGTATCCATAATATATTTTGCCGTTTCCGAGTCAACATTTTTAATGAGCAAACGCTTTAAAATGTCTGAACCGCCGGAAATCATATCCACACCTTCCACAAGGGCAGTATGAAATTCACGCATGATTTCTTCCACCACGTCCTTGGGTACCGGGGCAAGATTAACAATTGCCTTGGAAATACCGGCGATTTCATGACGATCCATGCGCTTGAAAACATCTGAGGTAAATTTGTCGCCCATTGCCAACAAAAGAACGGCGATTTTTTCTTGTCCGGTTAATTCCATGTTTATCTCCCTCAATATGTCGCACCATGTGTTGTTGTGTCACAGTGACCATTATATGAACGACATCGTCAAAATTTTGGCAGCATACTTTTCCTTGCTCTGCTTAAGTATACGTTAAATCATATTTTTTGCAAGGCTTCAATCTGCCGGATAATTTTTTTGGATTTTAAACTAAAAATACGCTTTGTTACGTTTTCTAATCTTAACGCTGTGAATTATTTTCAATTAGAGTTATTCAAATTTCAAGGTAAAAGTACATTTTGTAATTTTACCTTGAATCTTTTGCCATAAAAGCTTTGTTATTCTTGCATAAGCCAGCTTTTTAAGATGGTTATGCTTTGTTCCCAATGTTTTTCGGTAAGCTGCAAGAGGCGCAATTTAAGTTCTTCCACACGCCTTGCGCTTTCTTTTTGTGACTTTCTCCATTCCTTAAGCTGACTCATGGCATTGGCATCGCCACTTTTGGCCAAGGCTATAACTTTAAGCACGGACTCGTTCGTCATTTTTAATCCATCCTCTCATTATGACTATGACTTGCTCCATGTGTTGTTCGGACAAATTGAAGATATGCACTCGCAATGACTCAACATCTTTGAATATCATAAGTTCGTCTTCATCATCGCCTTCGCCGAGTTCTTCGGCACGAGCTGCTTCTTCCAAGGCTTCATAAAGAGCAAGCTGTTCTTCGGCAGAAGGTAAGCCTTCAAGTCCTTCAACCATTTCACCGGCTTCCACTTTTGGACGAATAAGGGCCAACACCACAGGGCGAACCACTAACATCAAGAAGAGGAAAGCGAGTAGAGCATTAAGTAGAGGTTGCCCTAAACGGTCGGCATAGTCAACAATAACACTGGCCATATTTGGTTCTGCAGGCGGTTCACTGTCATTAAAAGGCACTGAGCTTACTTCCAAAGCATCGCCACGTTTTACATCAAGACCCACAGCATTGGCAACAAGAGTATGTACACGCTTAATTTCTTCTTCGGTACGTGGGGTATATTGCCATGCACCGTCAACTTTTTGATAGGTACCATCCAAGATAACGGAGACGGTCAAACGCTTCAGGTCGCCTACGTTGGTAATAATATTTTGCTCTTCTTTGTTGATTTCATAGTTGGTGGTACGAGTTTCACGGCTACCGTCTTGAGTGGATACCGAACCGGTAATGCCATCGCCTCTAAAGTTCACATCAGGAGAACCGGCTTCAAGATTGGCCTGCCCTTTTTGGGTTTCTTCGCTGCGCTGCTCAGAACGTACTGCCGATTGCTCAGGATCATAAATTTCACGACGAATGGTTTTTTGACTGAAATCCATGTCGGCATTTACCTTGGTAACCACACGCCCGGGACCAAAAACGGGGGTGAGCATTTCTTCGATGCGACGCTCAAGGTCACGTTGCACACGTAATTTATGTTCCATTTGCGTGGAGGAGACACCGGCAAGACTGTCAGTTTCCGGACGGAAAAGCACGGCGCCTCGGCTATCTGTGATGGATAAATGAGCTTTATCAAGACCTTGTACAGACATGAGCATCATATTAACGATGGATTGAATTTCTTTGTCATCGGGTTTTCTGGCTTGATCTTTAAGCTTCAAAACCACAGAAGCTGAAGGTTGTTGTTGCTCTTCCACAAAAAGTGAACGCTGGGGCATAACAAGGTGTACACGAGCATTTTCCACATTGGGATAAGCGCTGATGGTGCGTGAAAGTTCACCTTGCAAAGCACGCATATAGTTAATCTTTTGAACAAAGTCCGTTTGCCCGACCTTGGTTTCGTCAAAAATTTCAAAACCGATGCCTTGACCTACAAGATTTCCTTCTCCGGCAATCTTGATACGCAAATCGTACACTTGCTCTTCGGGTACCATAATGGAGGTACCGTTATTTACCAGTTCGTAAGTGACGTTTTCTTTTTGTAAAACTTCCACCACACGACTGGCGTCTTCATGACTTAGGTTGGCATAAAGCATTTGATAATTAGGTTTATTGGCCCAAACAGTCAAAATAATAAAACCTGCTACCGTCACCACAGCAACGCTTGCTATGATCATACGCTGAGTTAGACTGAAATTTCCCCACACTCCCTTGAGTTTTTCGCCAAATTGTTTGATGTCAGGTTTTTGCATGATTTAGCTCCCTAAGTTGAAGTTATGAGGTAATTAGAAAGTGATTCTGCTGAGTTCTTTGTAAGCTTCCATGACTTTTCCGCGCACGGCACTGGTCAAACTCATGGCAACGCTGGCCTTTTGCAAAGTAATCATAAGCTCATGTACATTTTGTGTTCTTCCGGAAGCAAAGTCATTGATGGCATGGGCTTTTTTAGCTTGCAAAGAATTTAATTTATCAAAACTGTTGGAAACTGTTTCACTAAAAGAATTAGGATTTATCGTTGGTAAAGTTTTATCCACTTGTGATTTAATAAAATCTGCATGAGCGCCAAAATTTTCACCTTTATCCACGCTGTCACGAGTAAGGCTTTGGTCAAGAACTTGAGCAAAAGTTTTGCTGTTTACGCTTGAACCGATGGTGGATTCTTGAAGGTTGGCTTCGGTATTTCCAAAACTTTGTAACGCCTTACTATACGCTTCCATACCTGTATTATTAATACTCATAATTTATCTCCTCATTTAATTTTATACTGAATTTTGTTTATTTGCCAATTTCTAAAGCTTTTTGATACATTTGCTTAACGGCATCCATGGTAGAAACATTGGCTTCATAATTACGCTGTGATGTCATCAAATTTGCCATTTCTTCCACCACGTTAATGTCCGGATAAAAGACATAACCTTCGGCATTGGCATCGGGATGACCCGGTTGATAAACTTGTTTTAAAGGGCGACTGTCAATGGAAACGGCAGCAACCCGAACGCCTTTTAATTCCCGGTCAAGAGCGGTACGCATATGTTTTGAAAAAGGATCATCCACATTGGTTGCCTCGCGAATTACAGTGCGTCTTCTGTAAGGACCGCCAAGCACGGTGCGTGTGGTCTTGGCGTTGGCAAGGTTCATGGAGATGACATTCATCTGCGTGCGGTCTGCCGAAAGAGCAGATGCGCTAATGTCAAGAGCTGTCATAAAGTCCATTATTGTTTTCCTTCTGAGATGATGGTTTTTAAGCCTTCAAAATTCTTTTGAATAATCTGTGTCAACGCATTGTACTGTAATTGGTTTTTGGCAAGTTTTACCATTTCCTTTTCCATGTTTACCCTATCTTCACCATGAATGGCACGTGGTTTGAATTGCTTAAACCATTCAGGTTGAAAATTTTGTGCTGTAAAAGCCGAAGGCATATGTTCACCGGAAGTTCGAGCCATATTACCCTGCATATCAAGACCAAGTGCCTTTTGTAATTCTGCTTCAAACTCAAGCTCACGAGGCTTATATTTTGGGGTGTTAACATTGGCTAAATTGCTGTTAATGACATTTTGTCGTTGTAAACGCATATCCAGCACCTTGCCGACCAATTCAATCTGTGATGAATATAAACCTTTCATAAAAGACCTCCTGCATTTTGCAGCTTGTAAAATTATGTTTAGCTTTTAGCAAAGTACGTACCAAAGTCATAATCAGCTAACATAATAGAGTAAAAAATGAGAAATCGTACGGAAAGATTTTTTTGAATGGTCTATGGTCATAGTTTTGACGATGCGATAATATACTTTATCTGCGTAGATTGCATTGTGCATTGCAAGCAGTTTCATAAAGACTTACATTGAGCATATCTTCACAAGTGCTCAGCATTTTGTCGCAACATCCTGTTGCGCATTCCAATTCTAAGTGCCAAATTAACGCAAATTGAACTTAGAATTGGAATAAGTCGTGAGGTCTTTAATCATATTTTGCACATAGAACTATATAAGAAAATAATTGTGCAGAGGTCTTATTTTGTTAGAGCGTTTTAACATTAAAATGCTCTGAAGCTTGCGTGAGCAAGCGTCCGCCACGAAGGCATAAACGCAATTTATTTGCGTGGTAAATGCCGGAGTGAGCGTGTCTTAAAACTTTGAAAATGAAATTTTCAAAGTTAA
>CAYJHV010000050.1:0-8375 GCA_964369825.1 uncultured Desulfovibrionaceae bacterium
ATTTGCTATAAAGCACTGTCTCCATGCTCTTCGGTACGAATACGCCAAGCTTCCGAAACGTCGCTGACAAAGATTTTACCGTCTCCCACGTCACCTGTTTTGGCAGCTTCAATGACCGTTTTAATGACTTTTTCCAAAGCTTCATCATGTACTACCACTTCAATGCGATATTTGGGCAAAAAATCTACTTTGTAAGTTTTTCCTCGATAATTTTCCACGTGCCCGCCTTGGCGACCAAAGCCCCGAGCTTCAAAAAATGTCATTCCGTGTATACCAAGTGCCACAAGTTTTTCTTTTACATCTTCTAATTTACTTGGTCTGATGGTTATTTCAACTTTTTTCATTATATTTCCCCATTATTACTAAATTTGATAGGCACGTTCATTGTGTTCGCTCACATCAAGCCCCATAACCTCAGGATCCGGTGCCACACGTAGAGGAGTAATTAAAGCCACTACCTTTAAGATAATACGGCTGGCAATGTAAACAAAACCCCACGTACCGACAACTGATACTGCTTGCACAAAAAGTTGATGCGGGTTGCCATAAATTAGTCCGTCAACGCCGTTAATGGAAGCTTGGGCAAAGATACCGGTGGCAAGTGCGCCCCACGTACCGCCAATGCCGTGAATGCCAACCACATCGAGGGCATCGTCATAGCCAAGACGTTCTTTTAAGAGCACTGCACCGTAGCATACTGCACCGCCAATCAAGCCAATAAATACAGCCGCTTCCATTCCAACAAAACCGGCGCCGGGAGTAATGGCCACAAGCCCTGCCAAAGCACCGGAGGCAGCACCTAAAGTTGTCGGTTTGCCAATGTGCCACCATTCAAAAATGAGCCAGCCCACAATACCGGCAGCAGCGGCCATTTCCGTGGTACCAAAGGCATGGACGGCAAGACCATTGGCAGCCAAGGCACTGCCTGCGTTGAAACCAAACCAGCCGAACCATATGAGTGCACAACCAAGCAAAGTCAACGGTAAATTATGCGGTGTAAAAGATTGCCTGCCCATACCCATGCGTGCGCCAAGCTCGTGCGCTGTGGCAAGACCTGCTGCTGCCGAGGCCATATGTACCACCGCACCGCCGGCAAAGTCTACAGCGCCCATTTTTGCCATCCAGCCGCCGCCCCAAACCCAGTGCGCCATGGGTGAATAGACCAAGATGAGCCACAGGCAAGAGAAAAGCATAAGAACCTGAAATAAGAGCAATGGTTAAAACTGCAAACATGCATTGAAAAAGCATGAAAAGCATATGGGGAATATTTTCCACAGGACCTGCTTCTAAGCCGACGCCGTTAAGCATAACAAAGGAAAAGTCGCCGATTAAGCCACCGATATCACCGCCAAAGGCTAGGGAATATCCCACCACAAACCACAATAAGGGTACAACGCCCATAAGTGCAAAAGAGTGCATACAAGTGGAAAGCACGTTACGTGAGCGTACAAGCCCACCATAAAAAAGAGCTACTCCCGGGGTCATGAGCATAACTAGCGCACTACAAATCATAATAAAAGCTGTGTCTGCCGCATTCATTTTTTTACCATCCTCCTTATTTTAGGCAAAAGAATAATTTTGAGAATTTTTGAAGCACATATGAGACAGTGACCTCACTGAGTAAAGTGCTAAAATTTTCTTCTTGCTGAGCTTTACTTCAGCATAAACTGTGCCATGAAGAATTTTTATAAAAAAACACTTAATAATTAAATGGATAGTTGATGATGATTCGATTTGATAGTGTTTTGGAAATTTAAAAATCAACAGAATTGTTGTTTCAAAATGTGTATATCTACAAGAAAGATACTTTTATGTAGATTTTTGTATGTCATAAAAAAGGGGAAAAATCTCTGTGTAACATTGAGATTTTTCCCTTAAGCATTCAAAATAAAATTTAAGAAAAGCTATTTTTGACTGTTAATCCATTTTTCACCTTGTGCCAAAAGATCCATAACCTTATCTTTATTTAATTTTTTGGCATCATATTCAATATGCAAAGCGCTTTGCTCTTCATCGAGCTTGACACTTTTAACCCCTGGGTAAAAACGTAACAACTTTAAGGCAGTACCCATGCTTTTGGCATTGGCAAACTGGGGATGTGTCAGCGAAACGGAACCTTCGGTAAATGACGTAATGTGGTCTTGTAACATGATTTTCCTTCATTAATCATTTTTGTTCTTGCTTTAATTCTATAAACCAAAACAAAGGATGTAGGTTATGCATGTATACAATTATTATGCCTTTTCGGAGGTACCTTCTTGTTCAACATCAACTTTACGCTTTTCGGAAGCATTTTGGGCTTCAGCCACCAAGTCTTCCACGCTTTCCTTTAAGGTTTCCACCTTTGCCATGACGCAATCTTTAAGATCCATTCCTTTGCTCAATAAATCGGTGGCAGCAGGGCGAAAACCATTGGAAGTAGCTGCTTGCTTTGCTACTGCTCCAAGAACAAGACCGCCCAAAAACACCAAACCAAATTTTAAAAAACCATTCATAGTATTTCTCCTTATTTTAATGTGTATAAAACTGTATCAAGCCGTTAAAAATATATAACTTACTTTTTGTTGTATGCCAAAGCGCAGGATGCGTTTATAGTATTCATATCCTTCGATTTTATGTTACTTTCCAATGCTGACTGTTTTATGCAGCTTGCAAAGTAAAGGCGTATGCAACACCTAAAAACTAAGCATTAAGAAACAACAAGTCAAGTGAAAAATCATCGAAATAAGAATGATTTTTCACTGTTTTTAATTTTTTTTAACGATTTTTGCTTAAAATTGAATTAAATTCTCATTTGCAAATTCATGGTGCCAATGGATTTATCAATGATAAAGCCAATACACGAATTCATTTTGAAAAAAAACATTGCCATTATCATATAAAAACATAAGCGTAAGTGCAAAAATATTGATATTTTTTAAACTTGCAAAAAATTTCAAAGCAATATACTGAGATTAACTGTTAAGCAAAAACTGACATTTTTGAGGTTTTATATATACTGAGCATATCTTCATAAAATTAAGACCTCTGCACAATTGTTTTCAAATATAACTTTGCAGTAAAAATTAAAAACTGCTATGACAATTTATAAGGGAAAAATTATGCACAGCATTATTGTTCACGAAATACAAGGAAAATTAGGAAGATTGCGTGTACGCTTCCAAAATTGCCTCAGTAAAACCATCACAAAAAAAATATCTGAAAAATTAGAAAATATTAAAGGCTTAAAAGACGTCTGTATAAATCCACGTACAGGATCGGTTCTTTTTTGCTATGAACATCAAGAGGCTCGCTTGGCCGCTCTGGAATGCTTGGGAGTTGAGGATACAAACTCTCCTCCCAGTCTTAAGCCGCAAACGCTTGCCATTGTAGAAAAATTACTTTTCATACCCAAAAAAATATTGCATTTTCCTCTTCTTGGTCAGTTTGCACGCTACTTTATTTTGCGTCCACTTTTGCCGCCTTGGGTACGCTTAGGTCTTGGTGTTTTTGCAGCCCTGCCGCACATCTTCAAAGGTCTTCAAGCTTTATTTAATGGCAAAATTAACGTGGATCTACTTGATGCCACTGCCATAATTGTCTCATATTTGCAACGTGATTTCCAAACTGCAAGCTTGCTCGTTTTTCTGCTCAATGTGGGTGAGGCTTTGGAAGAATGGACACGTAAAGCATCAAGAGACAGCCTTGCGCAAAGCTTGGCTCTTGATATAGATAATGTTTGGGTACGCATTGACGGTACAGAAGTGCGTAAACCTTTCAGTGAACTGAGCCTTGACGATGAAGTTATTATTCGTACAGGTACCATTATCATGGTGGATGGTGTAGTCGTAGACGGCGAAGCCATAGTCAATCAATCTTCCATGACCGGAGAACCGCAAGGCGTGGTCAGGACTGCGGGTAATTCTGTTTTTGCCGGAACTGTGGTGGAAGAAGGTTTGCTGGTGGTGCGTCCCACAAAGCTTGGTTCCGAAACACGTTTGCAAAAAATCATTGAATTTATCGAAGATTCGCAAAAACTCAAAGCAGGAATTGAAGGTAGAGCCATGCGCATGGCCGATGCTGCCGTTCCTTTTACTTTCCTTTTGGCAGATCTTGTTTACCTTATTACCCGAGACCCCATACGAGCATCTTCTGTGTTGTTGGTGGATTATTCTTGCGCCTTAAGACTTGCCACTCCCCTTGCCATACTTTCCACCATGCGGGAAGGTGCAAGCAGAGGGGTTCTCATAAAAGGCGGTGTTTTCTTGGAAAATCTTGCCGAAGCCGACACTGTGGTTTTTGATAAAACCGGCACACTTACCGAAGCAAAACCGGAGGTGGCAGAAGTTGTGGCTTGCAAAGGTCATGATCCCAAGGAAGTGCTGCGCCTTGCCGCTTGTATGGAAGAGCATTTTCCGCATCCTGTGGCGAGGGCGGTGGTACGCCAAGCTGAAATACAAAATTTAATGCATCAAGAAGAACATGGTGAAGTTGAATATATTGTTGCTCATGGCATTGCCAGCAAGCTTTTTGGTGACAGGGTTTTGCTTGGAAGCCGCCATTATGTGTGCGACGATGAAAATATTGACGTTAGCGAGCTTGACAATGATGTGAACCGTCTCATTGAACTTGGTTATTCTTTATTGTACATTGCTAAAGGTGGCAAAGCCATAGGCGTTGTTGCCATTCGAGATACTGTGCGTGCCGAAGCGGCGCAAGTGATTACCGAGCTTAAAGAAAGTGGTATCAAACGTGTGATTATGCTTACCGGCGACGATGAACGTGCTGCCAAAAATATGGCAAACCGCTTGGGCATTACCGAATTCCATGCCGGGATTTTACCTGTGGATAAAGCCCGTATTGTACAAGAACTACAAGAAGAAGGTGCAAAAGTTATTATGGTGGGTGACGGTATAAACGATGCACCGGCACTTTCCATGGCTAATGTGGGTGTAAGTATGCGAGATGCAACAGACCTTGCTCAAGAAGTAGCGGATGTGGTCTTGCTGGAAAGTCATTTGCACTCATTGGTCATTGCCAGAAAACTTGCCAAGAGTACGCTTTCTCGTATAAATGGAAATTTCATTATTAATATGAGTTTGAATTCGGTGTTTTTAGGCTTAGGTTTGTTTAATGCCATAACGCCTACGCTTTCTGCCGTTATGCATAATGTGACCACCGTTGGTATTACTCTCAATGCCATGCGTCCGCATTTGCCCATAACTTATAATAATGAAAATCCTAATGAAGCAGTGGTTAATAATCTAAATTAAGCAGGAAAGCCTTGACATTAAGCTGTCACCTCTGGCATAGAAATAGGAATAAAACTGAATTTCAGTTTCATATTGAATATAGGCAATGCAGGCCTTGACGCTCATAAAACAGTGCTTAATAGTTTTAATTATAAATGAATTATGGAGAGTAATCATGATTGAAGATATTGTTGCATCTTTTATTCAGGGAAGAGTGCGTTTACGCCACGATCTTCTCAAAGATCCTGTTTTGACAGCTGATTTTCTTCCCATGCTCAAAGCCTTTCCGGGAATTATAAAAGTTGAACATAAAACCCTTACCGGTTCCCTTTTGATTGAATATGACCCTGATATCCTTGATGATGATGCAGTGACCGCACTTTTAGCTCAAGGTGAAGAATGGATAAAAGAAAACAGCTCTGTACAAGAAAATGCCGACACAGTGGAAAATACAAAAAGTCTGTGCTTTCCCAGTCAAAATGCAAGCAGTGGCTTGACTCGTGCGCAAAAGCGTAAACTTTTTTATGGTGGTATGCTTACTTCCTTTGTGTCCATGTTGGTGACCGGCGGTACCGGTAACAAGAAGGCGCATTATCTGACGGGAACAATTTTTGCGGTACTCACAGCCATGCATATGTGGCGTATGCGCAAAGTTATTTAAAATTACTATTACAAATACTTAGCTTCTTATGTGCGCAACGTTTTGTTGCGCACTTTAATTTTAAATTTCCAATTAAAACTATTTTATCCACTCCTTTCTTGCTTTTAACAAAATTTGTGTTTATTTTACTTATAAGAAAGTACAAATAAAATACAAAGCTGTGTCTTAATATAAGACCGATTTTTATATTATTTTTTATTGTAATGTAAATTTATCTTAGACAAAATAGCTTTGTTATAAGTGCGGAACAAAATAAATTTTAATCAGTGCTTTCTAAGCAGTAACGGAGTTCTGCATACAAAAATGGAAAAAATAAATAAATCTAAAATACTGGAAGATGCAAAAAGGCAGTGGCGATATCTTGATATAACCAATGATTTCATTTTTTCCAAATTTATGCAAGATAAAAGTATTTGCAAAGAAGTTTTGGAAATTTTGTTACCTTTTCAAGTTGAAGATCTTGAATATGTGGAGTATCAAAAAACAATTGATATTTTCAATAAAACGAAAAGTGTACGCCTAGATGTATATGTTAAGGGCAGAGATAAAGTTTATAATGTGGAGATGCAAATAGGCAAGGACGTTAACCTTGCAAAGCGTGCCCGTTTTTATCAAGCAGCTATTGATTTTGACATGTTGGAAAAAGGACATAAATACAAAGAATTGCAAGAGAGCTTTGTTATATTTATCTGCACCTTTGATCCTTTTGATCGTGGTTTGCCCTGTTATAGTTTTAAAAACAAGTGTCAAGAAGAAACAGGCTTGTGTCTTGAGGACGGACGACAAATAATTTTTTTCCACGTTAACGCTTATCTGAAAGATAATAATCGGCAAAGACGTAATTTCTTGGCTTTTATTGCCGGAAATAAAATTGATGACCCCATTATCCATAAATTTGAAAGTAGGATAGAAAGATTAAAAAATAATAACGCATTGGAGAGTGAATATATGAATTTAGCTCTTAAATTTCAAGACGCCATTGATGAAGGTGAGCAAAGAGGCTGGCTTAAAGGTGAAAAAGTAGGTAGGCTCGAGGGCGAAAAAGCAGGTAGGCTTGCGGGAGCAAAAAGCGCAAAAGTTGAAGTTGCTAAAAATTTATTTGATATTTTAGATGATGCGCTTATAGCTGAAAAAACAGGACTTTCTTTGGATGAAGTGCAATTGTTGAAAATCAAATGCCAAAGTAATGGATTGGAATGATGATACCTTGTAAGAGTAAGTATCAGTAAATCTGCCTTATGGAGTTCTGCATACAAAAATGGAAAAAATAAATAAATCTAAAATACTGTAAGATGCAAAAAGGCAGTGGCGATATCTTGATATAACCAATGATTTCATTTTTTCCAAATTTATGCAAGATAAAAGTATTTGCAAAGAAGTTTTGGAAATTTTGTTACCTTTTCAAGTTGAAGATCTTGAATATGTGGAGTATCAAAAAACAATTGATATTTTCAATAAAACGAAAAGTGTACGCCTAGATGTATATGTTAAGGGCAGAGATAAAGTTTATAATGTGGAGATGCAAATAGGCAAGGACGTTAACCTTGCAAAGCGTGCCCGTTTTTATCAAGCAGCTATTGATTTTGACATGTTGGAAAAAGGACATAAATACAAAGAATTGCAAGAGAGCTTTGTTATATTTATCTGCACCTTTGATCCTTTTGATCGTGGTTTGCCCTGTTATAGTTTTAAAAACAAGTGTCAAGAAGAAACAGGCTTGTGTCTTGAGGACGGACGACAAATAATTTTTTTCCACGTTAACGCTTATCTGAAAGATAATAATCGGCAAAGACGTAATTTCTTGGCTTTTATTGCCGGAAATAAAATTGATGACCCCATTATCCATAAATTTGAAAGTAGGATAGAAAGATTAAAAAATAATAACGCATTGGAGAGTGAATATATGAATTTAGCTCTTAAATTTCAAGACGCCATTGATGAAGGTGAGCAAAGAGGCTGGCTTAAAGGTGAAAAAGTAGGTAGGCTCGAGGGCGAAAAAGCAGGTAGGCTTGCGGGAGCAAAAAGCGCAAAAGTTGAAGTTGCTAAAAATTTATTTGATATTTTAGATGATGCGCTTATAGCTGAAAAAACAGGACTTTCTTTGGATGAAGTACAATTGTTGAAAATCAAATCCCAACGTAATGGATTGGAATTATAATGCTTTTAATATATATTTCCGAATATATAACAAGGGCATCAGTTGTTTTTTTATTATATTAAATTATAATAGCTTATCAAAATAGTTAATTGTTTCTTCATCGTTGCACATTAAAATTTGTAACAATGAAGAATCTAAGGTTAAGTGTTATAAAATATTAAAGTTCTCTGTGCAATTCATTGCGATGACTTTTGCTGAGCGTTGACTAAAAATACTTGTTGTCTCTTACTTTAAGACCTCTACGCAATTAATTTATTATATAACTTTATGTGTAAAATATAATTTTGTATCTACACACAAAAAAAGTGTGCAGAGGTAAAGGCAC
>CAYJHV010000051.1:0-5776 GCA_964369825.1 uncultured Desulfovibrionaceae bacterium
ACCTGACTGTTTTAATAAAATCTAAGTTTTTGAATAAAGCAAGACACTAGATATGTTTACCCTGAGAAAGTATGATTTTAATAGACGACCAATCATGTATTTTTGGAAATCCAAAAATGCAAAGTTTTGTAAAGAATTTGTGCATCTATGGGTTTTGTGATGTGGTCATTCATGCCATGGCTAATACTCAATTCCTTGTCGCCCTTCATGGCATGGGCAGACATGGCAATGATGGGGATATCAGTAAACTTTTCTTGAGCACGGATTTTTTGCGTTGCCGTGTACCCATCCATCACAGGCATTTGAATATCCATAAGAACAGCGTCGTAGTGTTTTTTCTCAAGCATTTCGAGTGATTCTTGACCATTATTGGCAATATCGAGGGTAAAGCCCGCCGCTTGCAAAATTTCTTGAGCCACCATTTGATTTATTTCATTATCTTCTGCCAGCAGCAAATGCCCTGTTATAAGTTGCTCATCTTGCGGTATATCATGTACATTTACTTCGCTTATGTTCTCACTTGTATTTTGTTCGGTTTGAGTTGTGAAATCCAAAGGAAAGATGGCAGTGCAATAAAAAGTGGAGCCTTTACCGGGTTCACTTTCCACCCAAATATGCCCTTGCATCATGGCAATAATATTTTTGGAAATGACAAGTCCAAGCCCCGTACCACCATATTTACGTGTTACTGTGCTGTCTGCCTGTGAAAAAGCAGAAAAAAGGCGTTTTATTTGTTCTTTACTCAAACCTATGCCACTGTCGGCAACGGAAAATTGGCAATGTAAAGTTTTGCCAGCTTTTAACGTACTTTCTATTTTTAATGAAATTTCACCTTGTTCTGTAAATTTAATGGCATTGCTCACAAGATTAAAAAGCACTTGTTTAAGGCGTAAAGCATCTCCAAGTAGGCTAAGATTACTATGCTCCCCTTTGGTGACAACGAAATCTAGCCCTTTTTCTGAAATTTTCGCGCCATACAAATCTTGAATATCTTGTGCAATATTTTCCAATGTGAAAGGACGTTCTTCAATTTCCAATTTGCCTGCTTCAATCTTAGAAAAATCAAGTATATCATTAATGATACGCATAAGGTTATTGGCTGAAAAAACAGTTTTATCCACATAAGTTTTTTGCATATTATCCAAGGAAGTTTGCTCCAAAAGATGCAATAGTCCCAAGATACCATTCATGGGAGTTCGAATTTCATGGCTCATATTGGCCAAAAATTCACCCTTTGCCTTGGTGCTTTGTTCTGCCAACTCTTTGGCGTCTCGTAGCTCTTGCTCATTTTCATGAATTTCTTTCAGCATTCTTGCTTGTTCTCGCATATCTCTGAAATAGAAAATTAAGCCATTTTTACCTTGATACGAAGCTCGTACCGTAAAAAGTTCCACCGGAATTTCTTCACCGCTGACAATATGCTTACATAGCATCTCCGATCTTGTTGCATCTTCCTTGTAACCATCAAGAATTTGTTGTTTTACCACATCCTTGGAACGACGTCCGTCAGGTTGAAATTCAGGATGAATAGCATCAAAATTTTCCAAGAAATCTTCTCTGCTTTCAAAACCAAACATTGTCACAGACTCAAGATTTACATAGATAAGATTGTCGTCATCATCCCAAAAATGCACGCCCATGGGCATGGAGTCCAGCATAAGCGTATTGCGGTACTCTGCTTCGCGAATACGTATTTGAGCATGTTTGATTTCTCGCAAATCTATGCCATAGGAAATGACTATATCTTCACCGCCATAGGTTGTGCGGACATGAATAATTTCCATGGGAATGAGTTCACCGTCAAAATCATTGTGCAACCACTCAAAGCGAGAATAACCTTTTTCCAAAACTTTTATATGATTATCTGCCACCGTTTCTTGTGAATTTCTGCCGTCAGGTTGAAAGTTTGGCGAAAGCAATGAAAAATTTTCTATATAATCTTCTTTGTTTTCAAAACCAAAAACACGCAAAGCTTCTTGGTTACAGTCAATAATTTCACCTTCTTTGTTCCAAAAAGTAATGGCAATGGGAAGATTTTCACTCATAACCACATTGAGTTCTTTTTCCATTTTCTCTTTGTGCAATTCCAAAGTATCGGTAATATCTGTTATAATGGATAAACGTACTTTCTTTTTATCGTCCCACTCAATGCACGAATCAACCAACTGTAAATGTTTTTTCAAATCACTGTCATAGTGGTTCCAAATATAAGGTTCTGATAAATTGGCAATATGATTATTGCTGCAATTCTTACAAGGTGTATCAAGATGCCTAAAAACATTATAGCAAAGCTTTGAAACCACATCTTGGCAATTAAAAAATTCGTAGATTGCTTTATTGCAATAAAGTACTGTATTATTTTCCATGTCAGCTATATAAATGGGCATGGGAAAAGCATCCAGCATGTTTTGCACTTGTTTTTGCTTTCTTTCTATAGTTATCTTCATTTCTCTCTGTTTTTTGGTATAAAAAAACAAAACGATTACCAGAAATAAAAGTAAAGCAATGACACTGATTAAAAGATCAACGCTTATAAAAGATAAAAATTGTACAAACTGAGAAACATAGCTCGGTCTTGTCGTGTGATTCAAGAGTATATTTGAAAATTTATTTTTTGGGAAAGCAGCAATGGCTTTGTTGAAGATGGAAACCAATCTTGGATCCACATTTTCGTTAAAAATAAATGAAAATCTATCGTATAAAGGCAGTATATTAACTATGCGCAAAAGAGGATAGCCGCCTTCGGCAATGGCTGTACAAGCGGCATAAAAATTTTCAAATGTAAAATCTGCTTCACCATTTTCCACTGCTTCATAAGCATCGTGAATATCGTCAAATTCAAGTAAAGTATAATGTGGGAAGGTTTTTTTTACAAAATTTATAACTAAAGGATGCAATTTTGAAACTGCAAAAACACTGTCCGGAGGTATTTGATAATGCTTGCCAATCATGGCAATGGGGGCTTGCAAAAAAGTTTCTGACAAAACACCATTTAGCTCTTTGGCCTTTTCAGGGTTGGTATCATAACTCATGTGCATGTCCGTTTTGCCAAGGCTAAGATTTTCAAGTGCCTCACCATACGTTAAGCCATGCATAAAATGTACTTTTAAACCACTTAACTCAGTTATAAGCATAAGGATTTCATAATTAATACCACGAACGGATTTTGTTTCGGGATCATATTCTTCAAAGGGTGGCCAAAAGGCATCATAAGAAACTTGAAGAGGTTTAGCATTTTTTACATAATCTTTCTCTGCTTCGCTTAGGGAAAATGCCTCCATGCCAAAAGCCATACTGTTGCAAAGAAGTGTTGTTAAAATAAGATAAAATCCTAAAAAAACATACATTTTCTTGGTTAATTTACGACAAAAAAGTTTCAAAAAGAATATATTGTAAATTTTTCCCCACATACTAACTCCACAGTTTCATAACTACTACATTTATGATAAGTATTTAAGAAATCCAAAGAAATTTATCTAAATCGGCGGATAGTACCCAATTTTAGTTTTATGTGTCAAGGCATTGATAACAGCCATTCAGGGCTAACGCAGATGACTTTATACCGCCACATCAAAACCTTTTTCTTGTAGTTGTTGCACAGAAATAGCTCCATGCCTCAAAATTTGTAGTTTTCCATGAGCATTGGCTTCTATAATGGTAGAAGGTAATCCACCTTGGGGCTTTTCACCGGCACTTATTATGCCTTGAACATGTGGAAAAAGTTTCCTGCTAAGTTCTTCAATTTTTTGTGATGGAGCCTGTCCGCTTATATTGGCACTGCTGCAGACCAAGGGTGCTTGACTGGCTTTGGAAAGGGCAGTGGCTACGGTATGCGCCGAAATACGAACCGCCACCTTGCCGGTACCGGCTGTAATACTTGATAAAACATTTTCTTTGGCACGTAAGAGCAAGGTTAACGGTGCAGGCCAAAAAGTTTCAGCCAACACTCTTTCAATTGTATTCATTTGTGCTATTTCAAGCACTTGTTTCATGGAAGCCGCAAGCAAAGGCAGGGGTTTATGCATAGCCCTCCCTTTGGCAGTAAAAATTTTCTCAATGGCATTTGCGTCTGTCATGATGCAACCAATGGCAAGAAATGTTTCCGTGGGATAAATTATGATTTCACCGTCTTGCAAAAGCTTTACGCCTTGATCAAAAGTGCGTATCATATTTTCGGAATGTATATTTAAAGAAGGAGAAAATTGTTGCATGGCTAAAAGACCTTTACGTATTCTTGCAGTGGGTACCTTGAAAACAGCGCATTGGAAAGCAGCCGCTGCGCATTACGTGGAACGTATACAACATTGGCGGCAAGTACAAGAAATAATTGTGAAGGATGGAGATGCAAAATTGCCTGTTCCGGAGCGTAATATTCAAGAAGGTCACAAGCTTTTAAGCCATATAAATCCTACAGATACAATAATTTGCCTTGACGAAAAAGGGAAAAATTATACATCTAAAGAATTCTCACGCTTTTTAATGCAAGTCTTTGAAAATACAACGCATACTCCTTGCTTTGTACTTGGAGGGGCTTTTGGTCTAGCCGATGCTATACGTCATAAAAGCAAACATTTATTGGCACTTGGTACCATGACTTTACCTCATGAACTAGCAAGAGTGGTTTTACTTGAACAAATTTATAGAGCAGAATGCATTGCACGTAAAATTCCTTATCACCATGATTAAGAGTACATTAATTTTGTTGCAACATCTTTTCTATGCGCTCTTTTTCTTCCGGAGGGAAAAAACTCCAAAATCTTTTCAAGTGTACAATGGCAGCAACCCAGCGTCCATCATCCGGATACAAAGCTTGCAGTAAATTTGCAAAATCCAAAGCCGTGCGACAACAGCCGCTTACATAATCTGAACCGGCAAGGCACTCTTTACGCTCACGTATAAGTGCCTCAACCCACAACAAAGTTGTTTCTGCCACAAGGTCTCGGTTATTGAGAGTTTGTGAATTTTGTGGAAGGGGCGGTACAGCAAGTTCGCACATTTTTTGATGCAATCGTAAGAAAAAATAACTCAAGCCGGCGTCTTCATAATATAAAGCCGCACCGCCGCAAGCTATGGCAAGCATTTTATTGCTTTGAAGCACAATATTTTCAGTAACTTTTATAATTGCTGCATTGTCATTGGGTGCGTCTTTGCGCATAAGGCACATACTTGCTTGCTCAAGAACTGCAAATACATTTTCCTTTATGCCCTCTTTATTATCTTTACTATACCTTAACGCATTGAAAAGTTTCTGAATAATCTCAAAGGATGCGATTTCATAACTATAAACGGGTATTTTCATCAACTCTTGATTGTCTTCCACATGAGTAAAGAGCAACAAGAACAGAGCAAATTGTGTCATATCTTTGGCATATGCTTTTTCTCTTGCTAATACTGTATTTTCGTTCAATATGTCATATAAATCTTGTGCCCTGTGAATTGGCAAATGTTCATTTTGTACCCGCTCAAATGCTCTTTTGCCAATAGTATCGCAATATTCAGGGTTTACTAAACATTTATCTATAAGTTCTGTGAGTTCTGTGAAATTATTATATATTAAAAATTCCTCGCCCGGCTTAAAAAGACTGTCTTGATCCTCACCGACATTGGGGCTTATGACGCACGCACCACAGCTTGCTCCTTCCATGAGTCGAAAATTAACTTCATTAGCCATGGACTCATTGGGAATAATACGTGTATTATCATAAAGATTCATCATTTCTGAAAAACTAACATTGTCTTCATGGTGCATTCCGTACCGTTCAAGTAAAAGTTGGCA
>CAYJHV010000051.1:5876-8343 GCA_964369825.1 uncultured Desulfovibrionaceae bacterium
TTGGGTATAATTCGCTTTCTTGCCATAATTGTTTACAGGAATACACACCATGCTCGCCTAAGGAAACGCTGACAACAGTATGTCCAAGGGCACGTAATTCCGGGTCAAGATTATTGTTAACCGATAATATAGTTGCCATAGTTTTCTCTTTATGAAACACAAACAGACAGTTAAAGATTTTATTACAAAATATCAAAGCATTAAAAATCTAACATAGGCATTTTAAACATGCAAGTTAGTTTTTATATTCAATAACGAGAGGCAAAAAAAGGAGAAAGACATGAGAAGATTTCGTATGCTAAGGTTACTGTTTGCCGTGATTTTTTTATCGGTATTCATGACCAATGCAGCCATGGCACAAGGCGCAAGAACCGGTATGTATGCCGGTGTACGGATTATTGATTCCATTCAAGGTCATTTTTTTGGCGATGGTGCCGATTTTGGCAATTGGAACAATACCATCGGCGGCGGCATATTTTTTGGTTATGATTTTTTTCATAAGCAAGAAGCACCTCTGAGGCTTGAAGTTGAATATGCCATACGGTCAAACTTCACCGCCGATGAGCAATATAACAATGGCTATGCCGACCTTGATATTGACTACAGCCTCAACTTACAAACGCTTTTAGCCAATGCATATCTTGACCTGCACAATCGAACACCTTTTACGCCCTACGTCAGCGTTGGTGCCGGTTTGGGATTTGTTCACGAAAGCATGAAAGTTGATATTACCAATCGTGCCGCCGGCTATACCGCTCGCATTGACGGTGACGGTTACGGAACTGTTTTTGCTTATCAAGTTGGCGCAGGCGTAGCCTATGCCGCTTCCGACCAAGTTTCCATTGATTTGGGTTATCGCTTTTTAGGTTTATCAAATTCAGATAGTTATCAAGATTATGAGGATACATTTTCCGGAGCCCATGAAATTAACCTAGGACTTCGTTTCGGTTTTTAATAAAAAATCCAATAATCAAGCTCTGCTTTTTACGATAAAAATAGGCAGAGCTTTTTTTATGCAAAATAACAGAATGTTAGCAAACATTGCACCTTCTTTAAAATGGTGCTATAGATATTTATCGTGTCACCTAAGACAAGGTTAGTCACCGGCACATTTTATAAGGATATATATGAAAAAAGACCAGCAAAAAATCACTTCCGGACTTGAATTTAGCCAAGAAAACACATTAAGCATTAAAGAACCCGAGGATGTTTTAGCCTCGGTATCCTTGGCTGAATTACCGGATTCGCTGCAAAATGCATGTTCCCGTGCCGGTTGGTCTGCGCTTATGCCGGTACAGACCCTTGCTTTGCCATATTTATTGGCTCGTCGTGATCTTATGGTGCAGTCACGTACAGGCAGTGGTAAAACCGGCACTTACATTTTGCCTCTTTTGAAACATCTAAGCGCCGAGCGGTCTGTGGTACAAGCTCTTGTGTTGGTACCCACAAGAGAACTTGCCGTGCAGGTGGAACGTGAAGCACAAACTTTGTTTGCCGAAACAGGAATTGACGTCGCTGCCGTTTATGGCGGAGTTGGCTATGGTAAGCAAAATACTGCCTTGCGCCAAGGAGCGCAGGTGGTTGTAGGTACCCCCGGACGTGTACTTGATCACCTTATGCGTCGCAGTCTTAAATTTGACGCTTTGCGCACGCTTATTTTTGATGAAGCAGACCGTATGCTGTCCATTGGTTTTTATCCTGATATGAAGGAAATTCAACGTTATTTGCCCAAAAGAAAAGTAAATACGTGTTTGTTTTCAGCTACGTACCCACCCAATGTTATGCAATTGGCGCAAGAGTTTATGACAAGTCCGTCTTTGCTTTCATTGTCGCATAAACAAGTATATGTTCCTGAAATGCAACATTCTTTTTGCTTATGCCGCAGCATGGATAAAGATCGAGCTTTAGTACGACTCATTGAATCAGAAAATCCCGCTTCGGCCATAATTTTTTGCAATACTAAAGCAAATGTCCATTACGTGACTGGAGTTCTCAAAGGTTTTGGTTATAATGCAGATGAACTTTCTGCAGACCTTTCACAATCAAAACGAGAAAAAGTGTTACAGAAAATGAGTGCCGGCAACTTGCGTTTTCTTGTGGCAACGGATGTTGCTGCCAGAGGTATTGATATCCCTTCGCTTTCGCATGTATTTTTATATGAAGTACCTGAAGACCATGAAGTATATATACATCGAGCAGGACGCACGGGCAGAGCCGGAGCTGCCGGAACAGTTATTACCTTGGTTGATGTTATGCAGAAACTTGAGCTTGAACGCATTGCCAAGCATTATTCCATAAGCCTTACGGAGCATAAGCTTCCGGACGATATTGATGTGGCAAAAATTGTGGGTAAACGACTTGAAGCTTTACTTGAGGCACGGTACCGTAAACTTACGGGGCTTGAGCGAGAACGAGTGACAAGATTTAGGTATATAGCTAAAATTTTTGCAACTTATGACAATGAAAT